>JAZUNS010000140.1:0-4881 GCA_045604285.1 Eubacteriales bacterium | reverse complement strand
CTGATCTTTTCTTTGTTTGCCATGTTTTGTGCCTCCTAATAAATATAAAGTATTCTTCTTGGTGGCAGGATCTTAACACGCTTTCGGGCGTTTCAAGCAACACCCTTAAAAAAACGCTTTTCCCTATCGCCCGATTGTCGGACATACTCCACGGAAATTACCTGCATGGCGGCAGCAACTTCCCGCTTCATCGCACTCAAGCCTCATTATTCTACTATATATTTGGGCAAATTGCAATAGATTTACATAAAAAAATTATATAAAACGGCGAAAATAAATGTAAATATTTTGTTAACAAAGCTTTTTTGCATCATATTTCTGTTTTTATTGTGTAGCTTGATAAAAATGATTTGCATTTTTGGTTAAATGTGGTATAATAGCTTAACAATATATAAGGAAGGTTGGTTTTTCTTATGATGGATATGTATAACAAATGGCTTTCTTCCCCCGTGGTTGATGAAGCTACTAAGGAAGAGCTGCGTGCCATTGCAGGAAATACTGAAGAAATCACCGCACGTTTTGGCGTTCCTATGGAGTTTGGTACGGCAGGACTTAGAAGCACCATGACCGCAGGCACCGGCAGAATGAACGTATATACCGTTGCCCACAATACCGCAGGCCTTGCAAAGCTTGTTATTGATAACGGCGGCGCAGAGCGCGGCGTTGCTATTGCCTATGACAGCCGCATTAACTCTATTGAGTTTGCTAAGGTTTCTGCAGAGGTTTTGGCGGCAAGCGGAATTAAGGTTTATTATTTTGAAAGTTTGCGTCCCACACCTGAGCTTTCTTTTGCTATATTGCATCTTGGCTGTATTGCCGGTATTAACATAACCGCATCCCACAACGCTATGGAGTATAACGGTTATAAGGCTTATTGGGAGGATGGCGCTCAGTTGCCCCCCGACCATGCAGCCGTAGTTTCTAAGACGGTTGCCGAGCTTGACATTTTTGACGACGTTAAAAAGCTGCCTTTTGACGAGGGCGTAGAAAAAGGCATTATAAATATAATAGGTAAAGAAGTTGACGAAGCGTATATGCAGTGCGTGCTAGCCTGCGGCGTTTGCCCCGACGCTTTGCGTGAATACGGCGACAGCCTTAATATTATTTACACTCCTCTTCACGGTGCCGGCTACAAGCTTGTTCCCGAGGTTCTTAAGCGTGCGGGCGTTACCAACCTGCGCATGGTTGCATCCCAGGCTGTTCCCGACGGACGCTTCCCTACCGTTAAATCTCCTAACCCCGAAAGCAAGGCTTGCTTTGCGGACGGTATTGATATGGCTCTTACCGAGGGCATCAATTGCGACCTTATACTTGCCACTGACCCTGACAGCGACCGTGTGGGCATAGTTGTTAAGGACAGCAACGGCATGTTTGTTCCCTTCTCCGGCAATCAGGTTGGCGCACTGCTTATTGAGTACATCATCCGCGGCAGAAAAGAAAAGGGTACGATGCCCGCAAACCCCTGCATTATTAAAAGCGTTGTTTCCAGCGAGCTTGGCGAAGCGGTTTGTGTTGCCAACGGCGTTACAATGATGAACGTGCTTACGGGCTTTAAGTACATTGGCGAAAAGATAAAGCAGTTTGAAAAAGACGGTAGCTACGGTTTCTTGTTCGGTTACGAAGAAAGCTACGGCTATTTGCCCGGTACCTATGCAAGAGATAAGGACGCCGTTGCGGCTTCCCTTTTGATAGCAGAGATGGCAGCATATTATAAAAAGGAAGGAAAGACCTTGTTTGAGGCAATGAACGAGGTTTATGCCAAGTACGGTTATTATAAAGAAGCCGGAATAAGCAACGTGGTTGCAGGTATTGACCCCATGAAGACCATGAGGGAAAAGATGGCTGCCTTCCGTAGCGAGGGGCTTACCGAAATAGGCGGCATTGCCGTTAAGCGTGCCCGCGACTATAAGAGCGGCGAGATAGTTGACCTTTCCGACCACAGCGTAAGCAGCACCGGCTTGCCTGCATCCGATATGCTGTTTTACGAGCTGGCAGACGGCAGCAGCTACATTATCCGCCCCTCCGGCACCGAGCCTAAGATTAAGGTATATATCCTTGCAAAGGGCGAGACCGAGGCGGCTGTTGACGCCAAGCTTGCCACTCTTACCGAGTTTACCAAGACTTTGTTTTAGTTTATAACCTATAATGAAGAAAGCTGAACGGCTAAAAGTCGTTCAGCTTCTTTTATTTATCATTAGTTACGTCGCCATTGCCGTTGACGGGGATCGCATCACCTAAATAGGTGGGCAAAGGCTTAAACACCGAGGTTAAAAAGTCTTTATTCCTTGCAAGGACTTCCCTCGCCTCTCTATAGCTTTGGTTCATGTACACGTCGTAATCAGAAGCAACACCGTAGGCATCCAGCCCCAGCTTGTTAGCCGTATAAACGGCACGGTACAAGTGATAGGTTTGGGTTACTATGATAATCTTTTTGGCGCAGAATATCTCCTTTGCTCTGTAGACGCTTTCGTAAGTAGAAAAGCCTGCGTGGTCCATAAATATATCCGACGAGGGGACGCCTGCGTCAACGGCATACTGTTTCATGGTGTTTACTTCGTCGTAGGTAACGGTACCGTGGTCACCGCTCATTATGATTTTGGGGGCGGCGCCGCTTTTATACAGATTTATAGCGCAAAGCAGCCTATCCTCCAGCATATCGCTGGGAGTTTCGCCGTTAACCTTACAGCCCAACACTAAAATGCAATCCACGTCCGTAAGCGCCGGTGCGTCGGACTCGGCAATGATTTTGCTGCCGCCGCTGTGCTTGACGTAGGCGTTTACGCCAAATACCCAAGCAATTGCCGAAACGCCTATAGCTAACAAAACTATTAATGCGATAATCATTCTTTTTTTATACTTAATCATAATTACAAAAGACAAAACGGGGGTGTATGCCACAGCAACACCCCCATTAAATTATTTAACTATTACGGCAATACCGTCGGGAATAACAGTAATCTTACTGTCCTTGCCAACGATTGCTTCTGCCTTTTCCATAGCCTCTTCAAGAGTGAAGGCGTGATTGATATGCATATCCTTTATCATCTGAGGGTCACAGTGCTTGCTGACAATGATAACCGTACACTTTGTAAGTATGCGGGCAAGTATCTGCGCTTCCCACTGGTCAAACTCGGTCTTGGAAGGATGCACGCCGTTTATAGAATCGTAAGCAGCCTGTGCCGAGGGTTTTTCCGCCAAAAGCTTGTAGAAAAACTCACCGCCGTGGCCATCCATACAAGAAGAAGCGATAATTACTACGCCGCCCTCTTTAACGCAAGCTTCGCCTGCGGTCATACCCTTAACGGTTTGATATATGTTTTGATCCAAGGGGTAACCGCCGTTGGTGGTAACCACGATATCGGCAGGGATTGCATCCACCTGTGCCAAGGACGCTACAAACTCACAACCCTTAGCATGGGCTTCGGAAAGGTCGCCGGCAAACGCCGCAATAACCTCTTTTTCGCTGTTGATAACAACGTTAAGGATGAAGCAAAGGCCTGCCGCCTGGGCAGCAAACAGCATATCCTTATGTACGGGGTTTTCTGCAAGGCTGCCTGCACGGGCGTGCTTGTTGGCAATAAACAGTGCATTGTGATTCCACAACACGGTTTTCTTAGAAGCAATACCGGGAAGCACCGATTTTCTGCCGCCGCTGAAGCCCGCAAAAAAGTGAGGCTCTATAAAGCCTTCCGCAATAAGCAGGTCGGCTTCATCTGCAAGCTTATTTATCCAAAGCTCACCGCCGGAGGGGAGGGTGCCTTTAAAGCACATATCCTCATCCTTATACGCATCGTGTACCACGATCTCTTCGTTGGCAACTATATCTGCACCGTATTTTGCAACCAGCTCTTCATGAGTGGTGGGACGGTGCATACCGGTAGCAACCAGGATGGTGATGCGACAATCCTTATTTGCAGAGCGAATCTCCTTAAGGATAACGGGCATTGTTACCGCACTGGGTACGGGGCGGGTGTGGTCGCTGGAGATGATAACTATATGCTTTTTGCCTACAACCATCTCTGACAAACGGGGAGAAGCGATGGGGTTTGCCAAAGCGTCCTCTACCAGTTCGGTCTGAGATTTGGCAGGCTTGTAGTCCTCGGAACGGCTGACAAGCACGCCTGCCAACCGTTCATCGGAAACTTCAAAGCTTAAATGTTCTTTAAAATAAGGTAAGCTAAAATTTGCCATAGCTTAGATTCTTGCAACGCCGGTCTTACGTGCTGCTTCTGCAACTGCTGCAGCTACGGATTTACCAACTCTTTCATCGAAAGCAGCGGGCATAATGTATTCAGGGTTAAGCTCTTCGTCAGAGATAAGGCTTGCGATTGCTTCGGAAGCGGCAAGCTTCATTTCGTCATTGATATCGGAAGCACGAACGTCAAATGCACCTCTGAAAATGCCGGGGAATGCAAGTACGTTGTTGATCTGGTTGGGGAAGTCGTTTCTGCCGGTAGCGATAACTGCTGCGCCGCCTGCCTTTGCATCGTCGGGAAGAATTTCGGGCAGAGGATTTGCACAAGCAAATACGATAGCGTCCTTAGCCATGGACTTAACCATATCAACGCTAACCATGTTAGGAGCGGAAACGCCTATAAATACGTCTGCACCTGCAAGTACGTCAGCAAGAGAGCCTGCCTTCTTATCAAGGTTGGTAACGAGAGCCATTTCGTCCTTAATGGGGTTCATGCCCTTTTCTCTGCCTGCGTAGATTGCGCCGTTACGGTCACAGAGGATTATGTTCTTGCAGCCTGCGATGAGAAGCAAACGGCAGATGGAGATAGCTGCAGCGCCTGCACCGTTGATTACGATCTGAACGTGTTCCTTCTTCTTGCCAACAACCTTAAGAGCGTTGGTAAGGCCTGCAAGGGTAACAACAGC
>JAZUNS010000139.1:0-3664 GCA_045604285.1 Eubacteriales bacterium | reverse complement strand
ATGATTCTCGGCTCTGACAGCCACACCCGTTATGGCGCACTTGGCTGTATGGCAGTGGGCGAGGGTGGCCCCGAGCTTGTTAAACAGCTTCTTTGCCGCACCTATGATATAGACCGTCCCGAAAAGGTGGCAGTGGTTCTTTCCGGCGCACCTCGCCACGGCGTAGGTCCCCAGGACGTAGCCCTTGCCCTGATCGGCAAGGTGTTTAAAAACGGCTTTGTTAAGAATAAGGTTATCGAATTTGTCGGGGACGGTATCTCCTCCCTCAGCGTGGACTACCGTAACGGCATAGACGTTATGACCACCGAAACCACCTGCCTTTCCACCGTTTGGGAAACCGATTGCAAGGTTAAGGAATACCTTGCAAAGCATGGCAGAGCAGACCAGTATAAAGAGCTTAAGATAGAAAAGCCCGCTTACTATGACGGCATAATAGACCTTGACCTTTCCGAGATCGAGCCTATGATAGCCTTGCCCTTCCATCCCGCAAACGTTTACAGTATTAAAGAGCTTTGCGCTAATCCCGCCGATATCCTTAGGGAAAGCGAAAAAAGCGCAGAAGAGCTGTTTGGCGGCAGGGTAAACTTTAAGCTTACCGATAAAGTTGTAAACGGTAAGCTCAACGTACAGCAGGGTGTTATCGCAGGCTGCGCAGGCGGTATTTACGAAAACCTTTGGGCAGCCGCCAAGATTCTTGAAGGCGCAAACACCGGCAGCGACGCTTTCTCCCTCTCGGTATATCCCGCAAGCCAGCCCGTATATCTTGAAATGATTCGTTCCGGCATACTTAAAACGCTGGCAGAGTGCGGTGCAGTTATCAAAACCGCCTTCTGCGGTCCCTGCTTCGGCGCAGGTGACGTGCCTGCAAACGGCGCACTCAGCATTCGCCACAGCACCCGCAACTTCCCCAACCGTGAAGGCAGCAAGCCCGGCGAGGGACAGATATCCTCAGTTGCTCTTATGGATGCACGCAGCATAGCGGCAAGCGCAAAAATGGGCGGCGTGCTTACGGCAGCAACCGACGTTGATTATGATGACAGCGTCCCCGAATACAATTACGATAATTCCGCCTATGCAAGCCGCGTATACGCAGGCTACGGCAAGGCAAACGGAGATTCTCAGTTGGTTTACGGCCCCAATATTGCAGATTGGCCTAAGATAGAAGCACTTCCCGAGGATATGCTTTATAAGGTTGCCGCTTATATAACCGACCCCGTAACCACCACCGATGAGCTTATCCCCTCGGGTGAGACCTCCTCTTACCGTTCCAACCCTGAAAGACTTTCTCAGTTTGCCCTTTCCAGAAAAGTTCCCGAATACGTTGGCAGGGCAAAAGAGATAAGGGCGGCGGAAAAAGCAAGGCTTGCGGGGGAGGACCCCACCGCTTTGGTTACAGAGCTTGGCGAGGTTTACGGTGCGGTAGAAAAGCACGGTCTTGCCATAGATAAGCAGGCAACGGGCATAGCAAGTTTGGTTTACGCAAACAAGCCCGGCGACGGCTCTGCAAGAGAGCAGGCAGCATCCTGTCAGCGTGTGCTTGGCGGCGGTGCAAATATTGCCGTGGAATATGCCACCAAGCGCTACAGAAGCAACCTTATCAACTGGGGCATGATTCCCTTTACCACCGATAATGCGGCAGCTTTTGATTGCAACGATTATCTGTATATCAAGGGCATCCGTTCCGCAATCGAAGCAGAGGATAAAGAAATAACCGCTTACGTAATAAAGGGCGGCACCGTTACGGAAACCACCCTTAAGTTACCTGCCCTTACCTTGGACGAAAAACGCATAATTTTGGAAGGCTGTTTAATAAACTATTACCGCAAATACTAAGCAAAATAGCTTTCAACCAGCTTGTCACATTCAACGGGGGAATATCGCCAATAGTCGATATGCCCCTGCTTGATAAAGTAGTTCATGGGCAACGGCTGTCCCTCTGACGGGTAGGTGTCGATAATAACAAGCTTAACCTTCATTTTATCTTTGATAATGCTTTTTATGTATACGGCGGCGCTTTTGCCAACCTCGGCCCCTTCTCTGTATTCGGCAAGCCCAGCCAAATTGGGTGTAAGCTCCACAAAAACGCCGTAGCTTTCAATGCTGCGTATAATCCCTGCGGCTGTCTGACCGGGGCTGTAAAGGGAGGCGTTTTCCTGCCAGGTGCCTAAAAGCTCTCTGTGGGATAAGCTAATGCGTCCGCTTTCATAGTCCACCGCCTTTACCACAACGGATATATCTTGTCCCGGATGCATTCTGTCCTTCGGGTGGGCTATGCGTGATACGGATAAGGTGTCTATGGGTAACAGCGATACAATGCCACAGCCCACGTCGGCAAAAGCACCAAAGGATTCCAGGTGCGTTACCTTGGCGGTGATAATATCGCCGGGCATCAGTCTGTCAATATAGGCAAGCGTTGCTTCAAGCTGTGCCAGCCTTCGGGATAAGATCAGCCTTAGCTCTTCTCCGTTACGGTGTATGTCCGTAACCTTAAAGCAAACGGGCTTGCCAACTCGGCTTATAATGGCAATATCCTTGGGTCTTTCGCCGTCTCTCAGATATACGCACTCGCTGTGGGGAATAATACCTGTGTAGTTTCCCACCCTTACGTGCAGGTTGCGGTCGTTATCACAAAGAATGCATACCCCTTCCAATATCGTCCCGTCAATAAGGGCTCTTTCCAGTGCCTCAGCACTTGCGGTGGCTTGCTTGTTGGCAAGCGTGCCAAGCAATCTACCTTCGGGCAGATATAAATTTTGTTTCATAACTTACGCTTTCCTTTCCTTTTTGTTTCATTTTTATGTGTAAACATTAATGGGTAGAACATAGAATTTTGATAGGAGAAAAATATGCTTAATAAACTTGCAGAAATCGAAAAGAAATTTCAAAGCCTTGAGGATAGTCTGTCCGATCCTGCAGTAGTCAGCAATATCGAAAATTATACCGCAATAATGAAGGAGTATAAATCTCTTGAAGAAGTAGTCGGCAAATACCGTGAGTATAAAAATGCGGCAAAAGCCCTCGAAGAGGCTGAAGAAATGATGTCCGACAGCGACCCTGATATGAAAGCTCTTGCGCAGGAGGAGTACACGGTTAACAAAGAAGCTATGGAGCGTATAACCGAAGAGCTACGCATACTCCTTCTTCCCAAGGACCCCAACGACGATAAAAACGTTATTATAGAAATCCGCCAAGGCGCAGGCGGTGAAGAGGCTGCCCTTTTTGCAGGGGTGCTTTACCGTATGTATACCATGTATGCCGAGGCTTCCGGCTTTAAGTGCGAGCTTGTCAACGCTAACGAGACAGAGCTTGGCGGCTTTAAAGAGGTTTCCTTTATGGTGGAGGGCGAAGGCGCCTACAGCCGCTTTAAGTTTGAAAGCGGCGTTCACCGTGTACAGCGTGTACCCGAAACCGAAAGCCAAGGCAGAATACAGACCTCAACCGCAACGGTTGCAGTCTTGCCCGAAACAGAGGACGTAGACTTCCAGCTTAATATGGACGAGCTGGAGATAACCCGTCACCGCAGTGCGGGTGCAGGCGGTCAGCACGTTAATAAGACCGAATCTGCCATCCGTATAATCCATATACCCACCGGCATAGTGGTTGACTGTCAGGACGAAAGAAGCCAGATAAAGAATAAGGATAAAGCTCTTAAGGTAATGAAATC
>JAZUNS010000138.1:0-17730 GCA_045604285.1 Eubacteriales bacterium | reverse complement strand
CTATGAAGCTTGGATTAGTGAATTACGGCGCAATGAATTAGTGAATTACGCAACGTTCGGTATCCTTGTCGAAGATGTGGATACGGGAAGCGTCGATAGCGATCTTGATGGTGTCGCCTGCGCGGGCGGTCGAACGGGAAGAAACACGAGCGGTGAGGTTCTGTTCTTCGCATACAAGGTACTGATAAATTTCAGCGCCCATAAGTTCGGTAACTTCAACGAATGCTTCGATGGTGGAATCCGGGAAGTTAGCGAGGTAAGCCGGTTCGTCATGCAGACATTCCGGACGGATACCCATGATAACGTCCTTGCCGATGTATTCCTTAAGAGCCGGATCGTTAGCCTTTTCAGCCGGCAGCTTGAGGGAAGCGGATTCGCCGAAGTTTACATAAACGTCGTCGCCCTTCTTTACGAGGGTAGAGTTTACGAAGTTCATCTGAGGTGTGCCGATGAAGCCTGCAACGAATACGTTAACAGGAGTATCGTAAAGGTTCTGAGGAGTATCAACCTGCTGGATAAGACCGTCCTTCATAACAACGATACGGGTAGCCATGGTCATAGCCTCTACCTGGTCGTGAGTTACGTATACGAAGGTGGTTCCCAGTCTCTTGTGAAGCTTGGTAAGCTCGGTTCTCATGGATGCACGAAGCTTAGCGTCCAAGTTAGAAAGAGGTTCGTCGAGAAGGAAAACCTTAGGCTCACGAACTATAGCACGACCGAGTGCAACTCTCTGCATCTGACCGCCGGACAGAGCCTTGGGACGTCTGTCGAGATAAGCTTCTATGTCGAGTATACGAGCTGCTTCTTCAACTCTCTTTTTAATCTCTTCTTTTCTAACCTTGCGAAGTTTAAGACCGAAAGACATATTATCAAAAACGGTCATATGAGGATACAAAGCGTAGTTCTGGAACACCATCGCTATATCTCTATCCTTGGGCGCAACGTCATTAACGAGCTTGTCGCCTATGTAAAGGTCGCCATCGCTGATTTCTTCAAGACCTGCAATCATTCTAAGTGTAGTAGACTTACCACAACCGGAAGGGCCAACGAGAATAATAAACTCTTTGTCCTTTATTTCAAGGTTAAAGTCGGAAACTGCAGTAACGCCGCCTTGATAACGTTTGGTAATGCCCCTAAGTGTTAAACTTGCCATTTTTTGTCCTCCTGAAAATATATGCTTACACAAAAACACTAATTGTGAAGTTTTTATCTTGGTATATAATATCAAATTCTGCCCATAATTTAAAGGTAATAAATAACCAAACTTTGCATATACGATTTGTGCATATTGCACATAAATTCAACAAATGGTTTCAGGTGCGCATAAAGCTGCGATTTCATGGTCTTCTAAAAGTCTAAAATCGCCTTGTTTTAAGCGGGTGTCCAGCGATAAATTGCCAATAGATATTCGCTCAAGATTAACTACTTTATTACACAACGCTTCGAACATACGTTTGATTTGATGGTATTTTCCTTCTCTTATGGTTACAACACATTTGTTTGAAGAAAGCAATTCTAATTTTGCGGGGAGGCATTTATATCCGTCTTCAAGGATAATGCCTGCAAAGAACGCTTCGATGCTTTCGCTTGTAATATCGAATTTTGTTTCTGCAACGTACATTTTAGAAATGTTACTGCTCGGTGATATTACTCTGTGGGCTAAAGTGCCATCGTTAGTAAGTATGACCAACCCGGTTGTATTCTTATCAAGTCTGCCAATACTAAACAGATTAAGCTTTTGAAATTCCTCGGATAATAATTCATTCACGATTGGCGACGTTGGGTCGTCGGTAGAACAAACGTATCCCTTGGGTTTGTTCAGCATGATATATATATACTTTTTATACACTATCGTCTCGCCGTTAAAGGCTAAGACATCGGCATCTGTTGCTTTTTTTGAGCAATCTTTTATTGTTACTCCGTTTAGCTTAACCAATCCGTTTTTAGCAGCCTTTTTAACCTCACTTCTTGAGGCTTTTCCTGTAGATGATATTATCTTGTCAATTCTTTCACAGTATTTTTCCATAATTATCCTTTTATGAATTAAGCAGGTTTATACGTCGTCAGGCTTTTTAAAGCCATGTATAAAAGAGTTATTCTCTGTGCTGCATACATCACCGCCGATGATGGAGTTGTTATATACAAGCAAATTTGCAACAACCGCAGAGTCTTTGTCGCCGTATTCAGATACTTTGTAAGTATATCTTGTAACGGATTTACCTGCATATCTTTTTAAATTCAACCCTTGAGCACGCTGAATGTCGTTATATTTTTCGTACACGCTGTCAAAACTGGAAGGGATGGCGACAGATACTACTTCTAAGGGCGCAGCGTCTACCGTGTAGCCGAAACTTTCTAAAAAATCCACCCTATCTTCGTTAGTGTATACGTTGCTGAAGTCATAAGAAACAACAGCGACGGATTGAAAATTCTTTTCCTTTGGTACAACTGAAGCTAAAGTCAAAAGGATAGCCATCGAACTGATAATTAATGCAAAGTATTTTATTCTCGATGCCTTGACAGTGTAGATAAACATTAAACCACTCCTAGTATTAATTATGATAAATTATATGCGGAGTGCGATGCTTTATGCTTGATTTATATCAGCTCTATTAATTTATCGTAATCTTCTGCAAGGCTATTGTTAAGCTTGTTGATTTCAGCGTCGATTTCAGATAATTTGATATAGTCTGATGCGTATAATTCAATCGAAGCTTCAAGCTCGGCTATTCTTTCTTCGGTTTTTGATATTTGCTCTTCTAACTTCGCTCTTAGTCTTTCCTCCCGCCTTTTATCGCTTTGCTCTTTTTTTCTTTTATTATAGTCTGCGGCTCCGACGCTAATTGTTTTTTCTTTCTCGACACTTGATATAGAAACAGGACGTTTTTGCAAATACTCTTCGTATCCACAATTATATAACATATATCCGGAAGGATAAACTGCATCTATATCCAATATTTTTGTCGATAGGGAAGAGATGAGGTATCTGTCATGGGAAACGCACATCAGGGTCCCGTCATAATCGGACAAAGCACTCTCTAAAACTTCTTTAGAGCTAATATCAAGATAGTTGGTAGGTTCGTCAAGAATCAAAAGGTTTGAGCCGGAAAGAACGAGCTTTGCTATAGCCAATCTTGCCTTTTCACCGCCTGACAGTGAAATTACGTCCTTGAAAACGTCATCTCCTCTAAACCCGTATTGAGCTAATGCTTTGCGTAAATTTGTTTGAGTAAAATTTGGATAGGCGTCCCAGAGCTCTGAGATTACGTTGTTTGACTCGTTTAACAACATTTGCTCTTGGTCATAATATCCTGGCTGTTGGTTGTAACCCATGTCTACAACACCGCCGTCTGACGATAATTCGCCGTTTATGATTTTGAGCAGCGTAGATTTTCCGGTTCCGTTACCACCAATTATGAATAGACGATCATTCCTTTTAAGCTCGAATGATAGGTTGGAAAACAAACTTTTGCTGCCGAAGCTTTTGCATAAATTTCTAACAGATAAAACGTCATAAGAACTTTTTGCATCGCTTTTTATGTTGATTTTTATTGCTTCGGGTGAATGGTCGGGACGATCAAGCTTGTCCATGCGCTCAATAGCTTTCATTCTGCTTTCAGCGGCGATAATATTGCGCTCTCTATTCCATTTTCTTTGGTTTTCAATAAAAGCTTCGAGCCTGGCTATTTCTTTTTGCTGTATGTTATAATGCTTTTCCGCATCCTCACGCAGCTTCTTTTTTTTCTCCTTAAAAACCGAGTAATTGCCTGTATAATGATAGGATTTTCCGTTTTCGATTTCTAAAGTTTCGGTTGTAGTCCTGTCTAAAAAATATCGGTCGTGAGAAACTATAAGAAAGGTTGCGGAAGAATTGCGTATTTGCTCTTCTAACCACGTTGTAGCTTCAATATCAAGATGATTTGTGGGCTCGTCTAACAAAATAATATCAGGAGAGCTCATAAACAGAGCTGCTAAAGATAGCTTTGTCTTTTGACCGCCGCTTAGCTTAGAAGCATCCTTGTATAGGTCTTCCTCTGAAAAGCCCAATTTCTTCATCATTGAAAAAGCTTTGGACTTATATTCATAGCCGCCGGAAAGACTGAACTGTTCACGAAGTTGCGTGTACTGAGAGATGAATTTCTCGTCACCTTCGTGTAAGCCTTCTTCCATTTTGGAGAGTGTTTCTTCTTGCTTGATAAGATTGGCAAAACGAGAAAATGCGACGTCGATAGCGGTCATGCCCTCAAAGGAGCTGTCTGTATATTGCTCAAGCTTGCTTATGCTTAATGAATTTGCTACAGATACCGTACCGGAGTCACAGTCTAATTCGCCGGAGATTATCCGAAGTAGGGTAGACTTTCCTGCGCCATTGGTTCCAATAATGCCAAGCTTTGCACCGGCATTAAGTGAAAAAGAGACATCTTCAAGAATTACGTCCGTACCATACGCCAAGTGAATTTTATTGCAGTTAAGTACACTCATAAGCACACCTCCAAAAACCGTAAAAGATTATAACACAGAAATAATTAAAAGTAAATAGTGTCAAATAATGCGGTTGTGCAATTTCACAATGAAACTAACAACTCCATCAATGTTGAAAACCACAATTTTTTCCCACATTATTCCCACACACAAAATATCGAGGTTCGCTTGCCGCGCCCGTACAAAATAAAGCGGCGGTTAACGAAGTTAACATAATACTATTTACATAATGTGTTGTAATAATTTACAATTTTTAACATTGAAAGAAAATGCTCTTGAAAATTGTTTTGAAATGTACTATTATAGGTAGTGCTAAATTGTATCAATTGGTGTCGAAGGAGAGCATTATGTCATCTAAAAATCTTAAATTTGCCTTTATTGGCGCAGGTAATATAGCAAATGCGATAATAGGTGGCTTAATCGGAAAGAAGCTGCTATGCTGTGAAGATGTTTTTGTATATGATAATGATAAGGCAAAATACAGCAGTGACATAATGCGTAAAGTTAATTGCTGTCTTACCATGAAAGAAGCTATTGAACCTGCTGACATAATAGTTTTTGCTTTAAAACCCACGGTTTTGCCTATTGTAGCAAAACAAATTTCCGGCGGGGTTACTGGTTTTGAAAATAAAACCTATTTAACCGTAGCAGCCGGCGTTTCTACGGATTTTTTATGTAGCTGTATGAGTTCCCAAGTACCCATAATTCGTGCAATGCCTAACACGCCGCTGCTTCTTGGTGAAGGCGCGGTTGCTATTTCCAGGAACAGTATGGTTTCAGACAAGCTCTTTAGCTACGTTTGCCGCCTATTTTCTTCCATATCGGTTATTTCTGTTATAGATGAATCGATGATGGACGGAGTTGTAGCGGTTAATGGATCGTCCCCCGCCTACGTGTATTTGTTTTATAAGGCTATGCTTGACGGTGCTGCTTTACAGGGAATACCCGAGGATAAGGCTGCTGCGCTGATTTTACAATCCATACGCGGTGCTTTGATGATGATTGAGCGTACAGACAAAACTCCCGACGAGCTTATTAAGGCTGTTTCCTCTCCAAACGGCACAACTGTTGCCGCTCTCTCTGTTTTGAACGAGCGTGGATTTAAAAGCGCTATCGAGGATGCAATGACCGCCTGCACCAACAGAGCTGTTGAAATGTCTAAAGAGGTAGAGGGTAGTTTGTCATAAGGTTGTCCTTGGTTTCATAATGTATCATCGTAAATACTTTATGAGGTGTTTTCTGATGATAAAACCTAATACTACTATCAAGGCGCTTGTTCCGTATTCTCCGTCTCTTGCAAAAAGAAATAAGTTTGTGCATCGACTTACAAATATCTTTTTGAATAATGATTTAGCTGTAGATAATACTTTTATTAATTCTTTCTATACTAGTCGCAGCAAGTATTATTTGTTTTTTACCGGGGTGTTTTTTCTTGCCTCTGTTTTTTCTGCCGGTTTGTATTTTTGCAATGATTACGGTGAGCATTGGTATATCACGTTTACAGACAAATTTATTCAATTTAGCTTTAACGACACGGTTTGGTTCTTAGTTATTTCAGTTGTTGTATATCGATTGTTAGCTTTCTTGGGCAGTTTTACCGTTTTTTCTTTCCCTGCAACTTTGCTGTGCAGCCTTCGCATCTACCTCGTTAATTCTTTTTTCTTTGTTGCTGCTCAAAAATCGTTGTTAGCAGGGAACTTGTTGCAAGTTTGGTATTTTGTATTATTGTTTTCTTTGAATTTGTTTTTTGATATTTTCTTTTTTGCAGAAAGCTGCAAATTCTATAATTACTTTAAGAAGTCGCACAGCATAAAAGCAGTTTTAGCTTATACCTTTGCATTTGTGATTTATGCCGCAATTGTTGTTACATTAACTTGGTTACGACTTCGCATTACAGTAAATTTCTCTTGATTTGAAATGGAGCATCGTTATAAAATGAACACAGCATTGCGTTTAGACTGTATGGGTGATATTAAAAATAGCTTTATAGCATATTTGACAGAGACTAAAAAGTCTTCTAAAAACACGCTGTTAGCATATATTCGGGACGTTAACAAGTTTTTTGAATATGCTGAATTGAACGGAATAGTAGATTTCAGCACGGTTGATACTACAACAGTTAAAGATTTTAAGCATCATTTAACTGAATCCGGGCTGTCTTCGCCAAGCGTTTCACGTGCTTTATCTGCGTTACGCACGTTGATGCAGTACTTAGTTTCGGTTGGTGTTGTTGAAAATAATCCCGCTAAAGAGATTCATAACGACAAAGCTGAAAAAACGGCACCTGCAATTTTAACCAATCAAGAAATTGAAAAGCTTTTGGCACAGCCTTCCGGTGCTGACCCTAAAAGCAAGCGAGATAAAGCAATGCTGGAATTATTGTATGCTACGGGCATAAAAGTTTCAGAGCTTATTGACCTTAACGTATCCGATATAAACTTGCAGCTTTCCATTATCAGATGCGTAAAGAATGATAAGGAACGGGTTATACCGTTATATCCTTTGGCTGCGAAAGCGATTGCAGATTATATCAATACTGCAAGGAAGCTGCTGGTTTTCAGCAACGACGAGCAAGCCTTGTTTGTTAACGTCTCCGGCGGGCGCATGACACGCCAAGGACTTTGGAAGATCATTAAGTCTTATGCGGAAAGCGCCAAAATACATACGATCATCACTCCCCATACTCTACGTCATTCTTTTGCGGCTCATCTGTTGCAGAACGGTGCCGACATACACGACATACAAGAGATACTTGGGCATTCCGACATTTCATCTACCCAGCGCTATGCTCAATTTTTAAAGAATTACCATAAAAAGAATTACATGAAGTTCCATCCGAGAGCTTGACGAAATACAGAGGTTTATTGTGAGTTTATTTGATAAAATTACAGGAAATAAAACAAGCAAGGAAGACCTTGCTTTAGAAGATGCAAAATTAGTAGACAGTAAATTTTCGGCAAAGTCCTTTTTTAAATTGGCTTTTGCCAAAATAGGCGTTATATGCAAAGTTAACCTGTTTATGGTGCTTTTGGTTTTACCGCTGGTGTTTACTTTGTTTGGATTTGCCGGTAGCTTTTTCGGTGTTCAAATCGCAGACACCGCCTTGACGCCTACTTCCCATTTGTTTTCTCATTATTCCGGAATAGCGAATTATGAAAGCAACGTAGTAACTGCAGCCACAGCTTTGCCGCATACTATATTGACTACAGTTAATCTTGATAACGCAGCAACTATTATATTAAAGTGTATCGGTCTAATTGTTGTATTTACTTTTGGTCCTTTAAACGTAGGTTGTGCGTATATTTTCAGAAACACGGTTAAAGAACAGCCTGTTTTTCCTTGGCACGATTTCTTTTCAGCAATAAGAAAGAATTTAAAGCAAAGCATTATATTCGGCATCATAGACGTAATTTGTCTTGCGGCCATTCCGTATGCGTTGTTGTTTTATTATGCCAATGCTCATACATTTGCGGTAAAGATGCTTCTGTTTGCAATGATTCTTATTACTGTTCTGTATTTTATAATGCGCGTTTACATCTATCTGATGATAGTTACTTTTGATTTGAACTTCCGTAAGCTGTTCAAGAATGCATTTATATTGAGCTCTGCTGGGATATTGCGCTCGATGGTAATGGTCATTGGCACCTTGATCGTTGTTATAATTAATGCTTATCTGTTTATTTTGGTTAAGAGCCTGGGCACGCTTTTGCCGTGCATTTTTACGGTAGGCTTTATAATGTTTATTTGTTACTATTGTGCTTACCCCGTTATGAAAAAGTATATGATAGATCCTTTCTACGATGAAAACGGCAAACCAAAGGAACAAGAAGAGACCCTTTGATTGTCAATTCCTATATCATTTGCATAAATTAGTATTGCACCGCTTAATAGCGGTGCAATGTTTTTGTAAGGACAGGTGATTCTATGAATAGCTGTTTCAATTTTAACGATAATGCTATAGGACGTTCTTGCTCTTGTACGGGCAATTGCGGCTGCGTTCGTCCTTGTAACTGCAATGATAATAGCGATTATAATCGCTGCAATTGCGTTTGCCCTCCCGGTCCTATCGGTCCGGTAGGTCCCCAAGGTCCAATTGGCCCTGCGGGTGCCACCGGGCCCCAAGGTCCGATTGGCGCAACAGGTCCTCAAGGCCCCACAGGCCCTCAAGGTCCGGTCGGCCCTGCGGGCCCCTCTGGTACTGCAGGCTTGCAAGCTTATGCGTCATACGCCAGCACAACCGCAACTTTGCTCTCCGGTTCAAGCTTGCCTTTAACGGTTGCTGTTAGTGAAGGTGGTACGTTTATTACCAATACTGCCGATACTATCACTTTAGCACCCGGGGACTACGAAATTAATTACGCTTTAACAGGCACTTTGCCTGCTGAAGGGACCACTATCACCGTAACGCCGGTGATTAACGGTATAAATCAAGCTCAATACTCTTCGACCTACTCTAATAGCGCCGGTACAGCATATACCGGCACAATAGGACGCAGCTTCTTAATTTCTAACGCCGCCTCTTCAACCGTAAGCTTTCTTTTGTCAACCGATAGCGCAAGCGGGGTATCTAACGATATATTTACCGTTGTAGTGAAAAAGATAGACAGTACAACTATTTAACTGATAAACAGACGGAAGCTTTTTAACTTCCGTCTGTTTTTGTGCATCCCGTAAAGAAAAAGTGGTTAAACTTACTTTGCAAATCTTTTGGGAGGCATACCGATGTACAATAAAGTTGAAATATGCGGCATTAATACGTCTACGTTAAAAACGCTGTCCGATGACGAGAAAAAAGAGTTGCTTGTTAAAAGCTCGCAGGGAGATAAGCTTGCACGGGAAGCACTTATCAACGGCAATTTCAGGCTTGTTTTGAGCATCTTGCAGGGCTTTTCCGGCAAGCACGAAGCTTCCGACGATTTATTTCAAGTTGGATGTATAGGGCTGATCAAGGCTATTGATAATTTCGATGTTACTCTTGACGTTAAGTTTTCAACTTACGCCGTTCCGATGATTTTAGGAGAAATGCGCAGATATATAAGAGATAATAATTCAATTCGTGTGCCTCGTTCTTTAAGGGATTTAGCATACAAAGCTTTACAAGCTAAAGAAAAGCTGGCGCTAAAATTTAGAAGGGAAGTAACCGTTGAAGAAATAGCCGCAGAACTGCAGGTTACAAAGGCGGAAGTTGTAAATGCCTTAGATGCTATAAGCGAACCGATTTCACTGTTTGAGCCTGTATATTCCGACACAGCGGATTCTGTTTATGTTCTTGACCAAATAAGGGACTCGTCCAACACAGACGAAGCTTGGATAAACACTATAGCATTAAATCAGGCTATATCAAGGCTTGAAAGTAGAGAAAGAAACATTTTGGCTATGAGATTTTTTAGAGGAAAGACACAAACAGAGGTTGCAAAAGAGATAGGAATTTCTCAAGCGCAAGTTAGCAGAATTGAAAAAACTGCGTTAGAAAAGGTAAGAAATCGTCTTTAGTATTGCAAAAAACACCGGAATGTGATATATTAACACTAAGAGGTGAAATTTGTGTATATAGGATGTAACACTCTTTCCTTTGTCGGTAAGGGCGAAGAAGATACCGAAGCTATTAAACTGCTTGCAGCTGCAGGCTTTAACTGCATCGATCTGAACTTAAATAGATATAGTGTTAGAGACCCGATGGATGGTTTTTGGTCGAAATCTGTTGTTCAACAGCAAGAATATGCAAGGATTATTAAGGATTTTGCTAAAGCGTCGGGGGTATACGTCTCACAAGTCCATGCACCGTACCCAACGTTTTTTCCTACTAAGAAAAAACGTAAAGAAGTAGCAGAGTGCGTTGATAATTCTATTTATATGGCGGCTTTGATAGGCTCGCCTTACGTGGTGGTACATCCTCAAGTCCCACCGGAAGCCAAAAGTCAAGAGCAAATCAAAGCTGCAATAGAGGACAGCATAGAATTTTATAAGGGCTTTGCATATCTGCTCCGCCAAACAGGCGTACAGCTTGCTATTGAAAATATGTTTAACTGGGATTGGGAAAAGGATATACCTTTGCAAACCGTTGCCAGCACTGCGGAATGTATGTGTTATATGATTGATACGTTAAACCATATGTGCGGAGATGATTTGTACGTAGCTTGCTTAGATACGGGTCACGGTATGCTTACCGGTGGCGGCGATTTACCTTACATGGTAAAGCGGTTGGCGCATAGATTACGTCTGCTTCACATTCACGACAACGATGGATTAAGGGACAGACATCATCCACCGTTTACCGGCATAATCGACTGGGAAGCTTTTGCTAAATCATTGGCTGAGATAGATTATAACGGCGTGCTTAGTCTTGAAATTAAGGCGGATAAGCCTGATTTACAAACTGCTCAAAAACTATTTGTTGCAGCAGATAGATTAAGATTGATGGTAGAAAAGGAGAAAAGAATATGAGCTATATTGTAAAAAGACAAAAAGAACTTGATTTTAGCAAGGTATCCCCCGCTTATATTAATAACTATGTTTGGGGTGGGATATATCGCCCTGCAGCTTTTGCAAAGCTTGTTTTGGTTGAGGGGCAAGGTTTCTATTTGCAAATGACTTGTTACGAGCACTCGCCTAAAGCAGTATATTCTAAGTACAATGATTCTGTATGGCTTGATAGTTGTCTTGAGTTTTTTGCATCTTTTAACAATCAAAGCAACCTTTACATAAACCTTGAAATGAATTCCAACGGAGCATATTTAATGGGACTTAGAGAGAGTAGAGAATCAAAGCGTGACTCTAAGACGATAGCAGCTATTTCCGAACCCAAGGTTATAAAACACGGTGGTATTTGGCAGGTTGAATTTTTCTTTAGCTTTGATGTTCTTGATAAGCTTTTCGGAAAGATTGATTACGTTTCCGGTTATAAGTTTAAAGGTAACTTTTATAAGTGCGGTGATGAAACAGAATATCCTCATTTTGGTATGTGGAACCCTGTTGGTACGGAAAAACCCGATTTCCACCGTCCTGAATATTTTGGGGAGCTGGTAATAGAATGACGACTAAAGAATGTTACTATAAATCGGTTATAAACACTTTAGAGGCAATTAATGCAACCCAAGGTGAAAAGATTTCATTCGTTGCAGAAAAAGTTGCAAGCACTATTGTTAATGACGGCATAATATACGTTTTTGGGTGCGGACACAGCCATCTTATAGCCGGCGATGCTTTTTACAGAGCCGGTGGTTTGGCAAACGTATGTGCAATATTTGATACCGATTTAATGCTACATAACGGTGCGGCAAAAAGCAGTGCTTTTGAAAAGATGGAAGGACTTGCTGAGCATATCTACAGAAGATATTCCATTACAAGCAATGATTGCCTTTTTGTTATATCAAGCAGTGGCGTAAATTCAGTTCCTATAGAAATGGCAAGCTTGGGTGTTGCAAACGGTGTATTTACTGCGGCGATATGCTCGTCTGCATATTTTGATAAGCCCTCAAAGCATTCTTCCGGAAAGCTGTTGTATCAATGTGCAGACGTTTGGCTTGATAATTGCGTTCCTCACGGCGACGCTGTTGTTGATATCGACGATATAAAAATGGGCGCGGTTTCAACAGCGGCAAGCTCTTTAGTGCTAAACTCAGTGCTCGTTGAAGCTGCTGATATAGCTTCAAAATCTGTAAAAGTTCCGATATATAAAAGCGGCAACATTGCCGGAGGAAGCGAATATAATCGTTCGCTTATCGATCGCTATCTGCCGCGTATCAGACATCTGTAATAAAGGACTAATTATGAAGATAAGCGATATTTTAAAAAGGGATAAATTTTCTGTTTCTTTCGAAGTGTTTCCTCCTAAAACAGATACGAATTTTCAGAGTGTCAGAAGTGCGACGGAGGAAATTGCCAAGCTTCGACCTTCTTTTATGAGCGTTACATACGGTGCCGGAGGAGGAACGAGTAAGTATACCCTTGAAATTGCAAAAAATATAAAGGATAATTATGACGTTCCAACACTTGCGCATCTTACTTGCGTTTCTTCAACCAAAGATAATGTAAAGAAAAAAATAGAAGAAATAAAAGCCGCAGGTATAGAGAACATTATGGCTCTTAGAGGTGATTTAACACCTGAGCTTGAAAACAGCGACAGGAGTGGATGGGCGTATCGCCATGCTATTGATTTAATTTATGATATTAAAGCTTCAGATACGAGTTTTTGCATTGGTGGTGCTTGTTATCCCGAAATTCACCCGGAAAGCTCAACTCAAAGGGAAGACATAAAGCATTTAAAGGAAAAGGTTGACGCGGGCTGTGATTTTTTAACGACCCAAATGTTTTTTGATAACAATCTGCTGTATAATTTTTTATACAAGATAAGAGAAGCAGGTATAACCGTGCCGATCGTTCCCGGAATAATGCCAATAACAAACGGCAACCAGGTAGAGCGCGCGATTAAGCTATCCGGGTCTTTTATGCCTCAACGCTTTAAAAGCATTGTTGATAAATTTGGTGCTTGTCCTGATGCTATGAAACAGGCTGGTATAGCTTATGCTACAGATCAAATCATTGATTTGTTTGCAAACGGTATTACAAACGTACACGTTTATTCCATGAACAAGCCGGACGTTGCCGCTACTATACAAAGTAATCTGTCTTCGATTTTGGGGTTAACGACTTGCAATTGATTTAACCGTTTACAAAAAAATGGGATGCTCTTTAAGCATCCCATCAAGCTGATGACAAACCCTGTCATCAGCTTGGCAGAGTGCTGAGAAAGAGTGCAGACGAAACGAACCGAGGCGAAAACTGTACAAAAGTACTGTGAGCCGAGGTTCGTTTTGAACGAAAAAATACGATAAATTGCAGAAAAGTCGGGAAGCTTTCCCGTCTTTTCAACTTTTTTGTAATTGATTTTTTATATTTTTCGTGTTCTGTGCCTTTGTCAGCGGTCTGACGGTCCGCAACCTAACGTTGCAGACCGTTTTTATCTTTTATTCTTTAGGTATATAGAACAGCTCTGCCACCGTTGCTTTTAACCCATCGGCATCGGGATAAACTTCTATATAACCGTCCTTTACGGCGCTTTCGCCCTGAAGGGTGACAAGGTCGTTAAGAGTATAGGCAGAAACCTTCTCGAAAATGCCTTGCAGCTTGTTTACCGAACAATCGGAAACCAAATATTCTGCCACCTTTGAAACGGCGTTTACGGAAAGGCTGTTATCCAAAGTACGGGTCTTTTCGTACAGCGCCTTAAGATACTGCCTTTGGCGCTCCATCCTGCGGGTGTTTGTAGGTTCCTCAAGGCCTTGCCTTGCGCCAACGTAGTTGAGGACGCTGTCACCCATAAGGGTAACGGTCTTGCCCTTTACAAGGCTGTCGTCTATACCGGTAAAGTCATCCATTACCTCAAGGGTAACGCCGCCGATATAATCGTTATAAACGGGAACGGCATCCATAGTGACGGAAACGTAATGGTCAACTGAAACGCCCAAAAGCAAGTTGGATACCGCATCTGCCACGTTGCGGCAGCTACGCTCCTTACCGTTGCCGTAGGTGTGTGCCAGGGCTAACTGCCCTTTTACCGTACCAACTACCTTGTTGCCGGTAATATCAAGCTTTTTCATTTCCACCACGGTGTCACGGTCTATCTGCAGGGCGGTATAAGAGCGGCTTGCATTATCTATAACGAACAGCATAACAAAGTCTGCCCGCTTGCCGCCGGTGCCTTCGGTATGGTCGTAGGCGTCCAGCCCAAGGACAAGGAAGGTCTCTATATCCTCGTTTACCGTATACTCCTTGCCGTTGTAAACGAATACGTCTTCCCCTTGGGATTTTGTACCCGTATACTCGCCCTGCCGCTTTTCCCAGCCGCTTATAAGCATAAGCACGGAAGTAACGAAAAGCAAGGCCGCAAGGATGATAACGCCCACCCTTATATATTTTTTTCTGTCTTTTTTGCTTTTATGCATTTCTCTTCTTATAGCCAACTGCAGCTACGCCAAGGGCGATAACTGCAAGCACGCTGCCCCAAACGATAAGGTTTACGTTATCGCCGGTTTCGGGGGAGGAGGGGCCTTCGGGCTGGCTTACGTCCTCTTCGGAGGAGCTGTCTTCAACAGCGGCGTCGGTATCAACAACCACTGCGAAGGGGGAAAGGCTTTCTACCGTAAAGGTAAGGGTGGTGCCGTCTGCGCCAACGGTGGCGTTATCAACAAGCTGCCACTTACCGTCAAGCAGATGCAAAAGGCCAACGAAGTTCTTAAGCATGTCGGCAGAAAGGGTAACGGTAACGGGATAGTGTGCGTTGTGAGGAACGCAGCCGTACCAGCTTAAGTCAAAAAGGTCGCTTACAGCCAGGTCGGAAGCGTCTACACCCATGTCAGCAGCCTTATCGGCAAGAGCTGCGTTAAGAGAAGTAAGGTCTGCGGTGGCGGCAATCTGACCGTATGCTGCTTCGATTGCGGCAAGCTTTTCTGCGTCAAGCTCGTCACGCTGACCATAGGGGGTAAGGGCAAGGTATGCGGTGCAGGACTCGTCCTCAAACTCGTAATCGAGTATGTCAAGAGAGGTGTTGCCTGCAGGGCTGTTTACAAAGCTGCCGGGAGCGGCAGATGCAGTTACACCAAATACGGTAAGCATAGCGATGCTTAAACAAATAGCAATTATTTTTTTCATAAAAGGTCTTCCTTTCTTGAACTATTTACAAAATTATATATTTATTCAGTAAAAAAACTGTCCCAATAAGCTGCCATATCAAAAACGAATTCCTCACCCAGCTTTTTCCTCAGATAATCGAAGGCAAGGTTTATGTTTGGCACCCTGCTTACGGTTCCGTGACAGTCAGAGCCGATAAACTGCACCAAATTGTTTTTGATAAGCATTAATCCTTTTCTTGCGGAAAAGAACCCCGCAAACGCCTCTGCATTCATTTGCATAAGCGCACCCGCCTGTTTAAGCCGAGCCGCCGTATCCGCCGGCTGGAGGTGCAGGCTGCGCTCCACGTGGGCAAGCAGCAAATTCCATTTGCCGTTGGATGCCAGTTCCTCAAGCTCTCTGACGGCGCATTCGCCCCAAGGCATGGAAGGCATTTCCACAAGCAGCAAAGAGCTGCCTTGAAGCTTTAGCTTTTCCAATCCGTCAAGCCGTGAAATACCGTCGTAATACTTAATCTCGGCGCCCAGAGCGATCTGCGGATGCAGGTCGGTAAGCTGCGGGCTTAGCTTTGCAAAAGAATCTGCACGGCGCCTTAAAAATTCGTCAACGGATTCGTAATCCGCCACGAAGTGGGAGGTGGCACAAACCCGCCCCACACCTTGGGCAGCGAGCTTTTCAAGCATCTCAAGGCTTTGCTTTACGGATGCGCTGCCATCGTCCATGGCGGGCAACACGTGGGTGTGAAAATCCGTAAGATATCCGCCCATTTTTAATCTGCCCCGTAGGTTTTGTAATACTTTTTGTATCTGCCGCTGTAGGTACCATTGCCCTTTTGAGTCTCGTTCATAACGCAACCCAAAACCTTTACGTTGGACAAGCTAAGCTGGCGCAGGCACGACTCAAGCTCTTTCTTTTCGGTGTAATCCTCACGCACTACCACGACCACGCCCGTAATAAACTTGGAAACCGCCAAGCCATCGGAAACAAGGTTGATGGGAGGAAGGTCGATAATAATATAATCAAAGTTTTCCTTAAGTATGTCTATAAGCTTGCCCATCTTGCGGGAGCCCAACAGCTCCGACGGGTTGGGGGGCAGCTCACCCGAGGGGATGATGTACCAATTGCTGTAGCCATCGTACTTAAATACGCCAAGCTGTATATTCTCCTTCCCCTTGAACAGGTCTGTAAGACCGGGGGTGGAGCTAAGCTTCATTTTTTTTGCAACGCTGGGCAATCTAAGGTCGCCATCCACCAGCAAAACCTTTTTGCCATCCTCTGCCAACACGTAGGCAAGGTTAACCGCCGTGGTGCTTTTGCCCTCGCCCCGCATAGAGCTGGTTATGCCGATAACGGCGCACTCTGTATCCTCGGGCAGGGTAAAAGAAAGGTTGGTACGGAGCAGCTTGTACTGCTCGGTTGCGGTAAACTCTAAATTTTTGTGCAGGGTTTTTTCTTCGTTACGCTCGGCGCTGAAGGGCGCCTTGCTGCCCTTATTATTAGCCTTACCCATTATAACTCACCCGCCTGCCTCGGTACTGAACCTTTTTTCTTATACTTGTAATAGCCGTATTTCTTACCGCTGCCGCCGTGAAGGTCGGGGATTTTGGCAAGAATGGGATAATCGTAATTGTTAAGTATAAACTCTTCATCGTGGATGGTGTTATCCATAAGCGCCAGCACCACAAGAGCTATAAGGGCTATAACGGCGCCCATGGCAAAGCCGATGGCGGTATACTTGGTTATGCCGGGGCCTACCTTTTGAAGGTCTGCAACGGCAGAATCCACAACCTCCATAGAGCTGCCCTCAATTATCTCGGCTACTCTTTGGGGAAGCACTACCGCAATGCCGTTGGCTATTTTTTCCGCATGGTAGGGGTCGCCGCAGGTAACGGTAACGCCCATAATCTCGGTACCGTCAATGGGGGCAGCCTCGATCATATCGTAAAGCTCCTCCCAAGTGTAATCAAGCTTTGTCTGCTCTGCAACGGCTTCAAGAGTGGAACGGTTTTTTAGTATTACCGTATAGGTTTTTACAAGGCTTTGCGCCGCACTTATCTCGGAAGAGCTTATGCTGAAGCTCATATCCCCTACGGAAAGAGAGCTGTTGTTTATGTACAGCATGACAGAGGAGGAATAGGTAGGTGCTATTGCAAAGGCGGCAATGGAAAAGCCGATTGCTGCAACAAGTATGGCTGCAACTGCTATTATCCACGCCCTGCGCCACACGGATTTAAACACGTGGGCTATATCTATTACATAGTAATCTTCTCTGTTTTTTTCGGATCTCGCCATATAAAGACTATGCTCCTTAAACTTAATTAACGGTGGAAAACGGTGGCGATTTGCGCCCAAGGGGGATATGACCCCAACATTATCCATAATCAAGTTGATTATACAACTTACGTTTTTAAAAGTCAAGCAATATAATAAAAAAATCATGGCAGACACTTTTTGGCGTCTGCCATGATTCAAGCTGATGACAAACCCTGTCATCAGCTTGGCAGAGTGCTGAGAAAGAGTGCCTACACCACCCCATTACTCACTTTGTTCGTAACGGGGACCCCGTAAAACGAACCGAGGCGAGAAAACACCCCACAAAAACTTTGTTTTTGTGGGGAC
>JAZUNS010000137.1:0-29748 GCA_045604285.1 Eubacteriales bacterium | reverse complement strand
TTGTTTTTTCGCCTCGGTTCGTTTCGTCTGCACTCTTTCTCAGCACTCTGCCAAGCTGATGACAGGGTTTGTCATCAGCTTGAGGTCAATAGCCATAGCTATTGACCTACGCATTTTCTATAAAATAATCAAGCACTTGGGAAAAGCTGTAGCCCACAGCCTTCATCATTGCGGGAAAACGGCTATGCTCGGTAAAGCCGGGGATGGTGTTTATCTCACCGAACACTACCTGACCTTCATCGGTATAAAACAGATCCACCCTTGCAAATCCGTTACAGCCGGTTGCCTTATACAGCTTTGCAGCTATTTCCTTTATGCGCTCTCTTTCACTATCGTCTATTCTTGCGGGGACGTGGATAACCGTTGACTTGGGGAAATACTTAGCTTCGAAATCGTAAAATCCGCCTGCAAGCTCAACCTCATCCACCTCACCGACGATAAGCTCTCTGTTACCCATAACGGCGCAGGCGATCTCCTTACCCAAAACAGCCTCTTCTACCATTATAACGTCGTCATACTTCAAAGCCTCTTCTATGGCGGTAGCCAGCCCGTCGGCTGCGGTTACCCTTGTTACACCGTAGGAGGAGCCCGCCTTAACGGGCTTTACAAACAGGGGGTATCCTATTTCTTCGGCAAAAGCAAAGGCGGGGACGATAGAGTCGCCCGCATAGATAAGCAAAGCCTTTGGAACGGCAACGCCGACTGTCTCTGCCAAACGCTGTGCTACGTGCTTGTTCATACACAAGCAAGACCCCAGAGAGCCGCAACCGGCGATGGGAATGCCTGCAAGCTCAAAAACACCTTGGACGGTGCCATCCTCTCCGTTTTTGCCGTGGAGGATGGGCAGGGCGCAGTCTATGTAGGTCTCTTTAACTCCTGCTGCGCTGCGTTCTATTATTCCGTGAGCACTTCTGTTGGGGGAAACCGCCACTGAGGCAAGCAGACTTTTATCGTCAGCCCAGTTATCACCGGGGATTTTTTCAATATCGCCGTAATAACGGAACCAGTCACCCTCTTTAGTAATGCCTATAAGAATAGGGTTGTATTTATCGTTATCCAAGTTTTTAAGCACGGAGTATACGGAAAGCAAGGAAACGGAATATTCCGAAGAGTAGCCGCCAAAAAGCACCGCTACGTTCTTTTTATTCATAAACTAAAGCTCCTTAAAAGCAAACTTACCTTACTATTATACGCCATGCAGGCAGAAAAAGCAACACAATTATTGTTTTTTTGAAAACGCGCCAAGCAAGCTGATAACTGCCCCTGCCGCCATGAGCAAAGCTCCTGCGGTAAAGTACAGCACTGTATAATTTATTCCCATACCGAAAACGCCGATTTTTGTAACTTCGTAGCCGGATATTTCCACTATACCCTTTATAAGGGAGCCCAAGGTAACGCTTACGGCACCCCAATTATAAAGCTGCTTGCCCACACCCACAAGCCCTTTTACGCCCAGCAGATACTGGACCCAATAGGGCAACACGCCCAGGCAAAAGGGAAACAGCGCCAGATAAGTCATATAATTTGAAAACACGCCGTGGCTTTGGTCTGCATAAACCGAGCTGAAAAAGCCGCAAAAGGCGGTAGCGGCAAGATATGCCGTTGCGGCACGGGCGTTAGCTTTTTTGTTATTAATATTCGTAGCCGACATAGACAATGTCGCTTACCTCCCTCTCCGATATTCTTTTGCCGTTGGTGGTGGGGTTATTGACGACCCTGCCGTTAAAATACATGGTGGAGGAGCCGCCGCCATCCAGATTATATGCGCTTACCGCACCCAGGCCTTGCAAAAAGCCTGCCAGCTCGTAAAGGCTTAGCCCCTTGCTTTCGGAGGTTCTACCGTCACCCACTACCAAGGCGTAATGGTTGGCGCTGTAATAAACGAACGCCGTGCGGGGGTTGTTTGCCATGGCTTTGTCCACCTCGTCATTTACACCGACGCTTACTTCCCCATCTTTTACAAGGGCGGGGCCAAAGGAAAGGATCTGCATGGCACCCTCTGACAGCAATGCGTTTGCGTCGCCTTCTGATTCTTTAACTATATCTACTGTGCCGTCTTGATAAATAACCAGCGCCTCGCCGTCACTATCGGAGTTAAAGTCACGGTAAAGGGTTCCGTTGCGAAGCACACAACCCTCTCTGGCGCTGTAATAGTCGCCGTTTACGGCAAGAATTGCACCCTTAGCCTCTGCCATAACAGAGGTTTTTTCTTTAATATTTCTGCCGTATCTATCCCCTGCAAGGGCGGTTTTAAGCAAGGATGGGTGAGAAAGCTTAACGTCTGCTACGTAAACGGTGGTGTCACCCACACGGTAGGTGCTTAGGGTTATATTTACGTTTTCGTCAGCATAAGTATTCTCAGTAGTATCGGGTTTTGAGCTGTATTCTGCCGTCGCCGAGCTTTCCGCAGAAATGGAATCCTCCGATACAAAAACGGAAGAATCTTCATCCGGCAGAAGCTGAGAGAAGCCGCCGTTTAGCTGAGGGGTCGGCGGAATAACCGCCTGGGTTCCATCCTGAGGCAGCACGTATATATAAAGCAAAACGTATGCCGTAAAAGCCAAAAGCAGCACGCCGTATATTATTGAAAAAAGGTATTTTTTCATATCAAACTTGTCCCGATTTTAATATTTGTTTGCTTATGATATCAGTTTTTTGTTAAAGTAGTATTAACGGTTTAAGATTTGGTGTAAATTGTGGCAATTTTCGCCACGCCTTGACAAAAACGGCGTATTATGCTATAATTACACGACTTTAAATGGAGGAGTTTGGCGCTGTTTAAAAGCGTTTAAAGCTTATGAAGTATTTACTTGGTATAGATATAGGTTCTACGACGGCTAAAGCTGTGCTTTTAAAAGACGGCGTAACCGTATATGAAAAATATGCAAGGCATTTTTCCAAGGTAAGGGAAAAAACTGCCGAGCTTGTTGAAGAGATAAAAAAGCTTATAGGCACGGCAGAGCTTTCCGTTGCCATATCCGGGTCTGCGGGGCTTGGCCTTGCGGAAGGGATAGACGTTGCGTTTACCCAAGAGGTTTTTGCAACGGGTGAGGTTGTAAAGCATTTGGTACCGGATGCCTCCTGCGTTATTGAGCTTGGCGGCGAGGACGCTAAGATAATATTTTTTGACGGCGGAGTGGACGAGCGCATGAACGGCTCTTGCGCAGGCGGGACCGGTGCATTTATTGACCAGATGGCTACCCTGCTTGACCTTACACCCGATGAGATGGACGAGCTTAGCCTTGAGCATAAGCGTATTTATCCCATTGCATCCCGCTGCGGCGTTTTTGCAAAGACCGATATACAGCCCCTGCTTAACCAGGGCGCAAACAAGGCCGACGTTGCCGCCAGCATTTATCAGGCGGTGGTTAATCAGACAATTGCAGGACTTGCCCAGGGCAGACGAATAAAGGGCAAGGTTTTGTTTTTGGGCGGCCCCTTGTATTACTGTCTGGGGCTTAGGCAAAGGTTTGTTGAGACGCTTAAGCTTAAGGAAGAGGATGCGATTTTCCCCGAGTACGGCAGGTTTGCCGTTGCAATGGGCGCCGCACTGTATGCAGAGAAAAGCGGCAGCACCCTTACGGCAGAGGAGCTTTTGTCAAAGATAAAGGCCGCAAAGGAAAACGCCGTTTCGGCTAACAGACTTCCGCCCCTTTTTGCATCACAGGAGGAGTTTAGGGCGTTTAAGACCAGGCACGCACTTTCCACCGTGCCCAGAAAGGACATAAACGACTACAGCGGCAAGGCATTTTTGGGCATAGACTGCGGCAGCACCACCACAAAGCTGGTGCTTATATCCGAAAGCAGAGAGATCCTTTACAGCTACTATTCCTCCAACAAGGGCAATCCCGTGGAAGTGGTGAGGGAAGAGCTTACCAAAATTTATGACTTGATTGAAGACAGAATAGAGATCTGCGGCTGTGCCGTTACCGGCTACGGCGAGGAGCTTATTAAGCACGCCTTTGGCGTTGACGCAGGCGTGGTTGAGACCATTGCCCACTACACCGCCGCAAAGCATTTTCAGCCCAAGGTTGATTTTATACTGGATATCGGCGGGCAGGATATTAAATGCTTCCGCATAAGGAACGGCGCCATTGACAGCATAATGCTTAACGAGGCTTGCTCTTCGGGCTGTGGCTCGTTTTTGGAGACCTTTGCAAAATCCATGGGCTGTGATATTGCAGAGTTTGCCACAAAGGGCATTTTTGGCAACAATCCCGTTAATTTGGGCAGCCGTTGTACCGTGTTTATGAACAGCTCTGTTAAGCAATCCCAAAAAGAGGGTGCCGCTACGGAGGATATCTCTGCGGGGCTTTCGGTCAGTGTAGTAAAAAACGCATTATATAAGGTAATCAGAGCTACCTCTCCCGATGAGCTGGGCGATAAGGTAGTTGTTCAGGGCGGTACCTTCCTTAACGATGCGGTTTTGCGTTCCTTTGAGAAGGAGCTGGGCAAGGAGGTTATACGCCCGGACATTGCAGGGCTTATGGGCGCTTTTGGTGCGGCAATTTACGCAGAGCGCTTTGAGAAGAGCTCGCTTATCAGCAAGGAAGAGCTTAAAAGCTTTACCCACGAAACAAAAAGCACCGTGTGCAAGGGCTGTACCAACCATTGCCACCTTACAGTTAACAGCTTTGGCGGAGGAAAGCGCTTTATTTCCGGCAATCGCTGTGAAAAGGGCGCAGGCGGCAGTGAGGGCGCTAAGGCGTTGCCCAATTTGTATGCGTTTAAGAGAGATTATCTTACTTCCCTGCCCTGCGGCGACGGCGACAAGGGCGTAATAGGGTTGCCTTTGGCCTTGGGTATGTTTGAGCTTTTGCCCCTGTGGAACGGCATTTTTACAAGCCTTGGCTTTAAAACCAGGGTTTCTAAGCTTTCCACCAGAGGCACCTATGAAAAGGGGCAGTTCTCCATTCCGTCGGATACGGCGTGTTATCCCGCAAAGATAATGCACGGCCACGTTGAAGAACTTATAGAGGCAGGCGTTGACGCCGTTTTTTACCCCTGCCTTAGCTATAATATTAACGAGAAGGTATCGGACAACCACTACAATTGTCCCGTTGTTGCTTATTATTCCGAGCTGTTAAGCGGCAATATGGATATCGGCGAAAAAACAAGGTTTTTGTATCCGTACCTTAACATAAATAACAAGCGAGAGCTGGCGAGAGAGCTTGGCGTATATCTTGCACCTTTTGGAAAATTCAGTGCGAGCAAGCTGCGCCGCGCGGTTAACAACGGTTTTAGCGAATACTACAAGTACATGGAAGCCGTAAAGAGCGAAGGTGAAGCAGCGGTACGCCGTGCCAGAGCAGAGGGCAAGCGCATAATGATACTTAGCGGCAGGCCCTATCACATTGACCCCGAAATAAGCCACGGTATTGACCAGCTTGCCAACAGTTTGGGCTTTGTTGTGGTAAGCGAGGACAGCGTTTGTCACCTTACTACCCCGCCGGAAAGCGTTGCGGTACTTAACCAATGGACCTACCATGCAAGGCTTTACCGTGCTGCAAAATACGCCACGGAAAACAAAGATACCGAGCTGGTACAGCTTGTTTCCTTCGGTTGCGGTGTAGACGCCATTACCACCGACGAGGTGCGCTCTATATTAGAGGCGGGCGGCAAATATTACACCCAGCTTAAAATTGATGAAATTACCAATTTGGGCGCCGTAAAAATCAGGCTGCGCAGCTTGATTGGCGCGTTAGACGAGAAAGAGGGCAAAAAATAATGATGAGCAGTTATGTTGAATTTACCGAAGAAATGAAAAAGGATTATACTATCCTTGCCCCCAATATGCTTCCCCTGCAGCTTTCTTTGGTAGCCAACGTACTGAAAAGCGAAGGCTTTAAGGTAGAGCTTTTGGAAAACAGCGGTCCGCAGATTGCGGAAACAGGCCTTAAATACACCCATAACGACACCTGTTATCCTGCGATTTTGGTTATTGGGCAGTTTATGGATGCCTTGCTGTCCGGTAAGTACGACCTTAACAAGGTGGCGCTTATATATTTCCAGACCGGCGGCGGGTGCAGAGCATCTAATTACATATCCCTTATACGAAAGGCGCTGAAAAGTGCGGGATTGGGGCATATACCCGTAATTTCCTTTAGCTTTGCCGGACTTGAGAATCACTCGGGCTTTAAGCTTTCGATATCCGCCTTGCACCGAATTATTTATGCGGTTATCTACGGTGATATACTGTTTTTACTTAGAAACCAATGCAAGCCCTACGAGCTTGAGAAGGGTGCCGCCCAGAAGATGGCGGATGAATATTGCAGGCTGCTTGAGGAAAAGATGCGTACTGACGGCGTCTCCTTTAAAAAGTTTAAGGAGAATTGCAAAATGCTGCTGGATGCCTTTGCCGCCATCCCCAGAAGCACGGAAAAAAAGGTGCAGGTTGGCATTGTGGGTGAGATATACGTTAAGTTTTCGCCCCTGGGCAACAATAATTTAGAGCAGCTTTTGGTTGATAACGGGGCAGAGGTTACCATACCGGGATTGTTGGACTTTTTCCTTTACTGTCTGCACAACAATCTTTCCGATTACAAGCTTTACCGCAAGGGCAGATTTAAATACCCGGCAATGAAGTTCGTTTATAACTTCCTTATAAAAAAGCAAAAGGAGATAATTGCGCTTATAAAAGAGCACGGCGTGTTTAAGGCGCCCTCCTCCTTTGAGCGTACGGCAGAGCTTATATCAGATTATATGAGCCACGGCTGTAAAATGGGCGAAGGCTGGCTTTTGCCTGCGGAAATGCTGGAGCTTGCCGACAGCGGCGTTAAAAACATCGTATGCACTCAGCCCTTTGGCTGTTTGCCCAACCACATTTGCGGCAAAGGTATGATGAAGCCCTTGAAGGACCGCAACCCCGATATTAATATCGTAGCTATAGACTACGATGCAAGCGCCTCTAAGGTTAACCAAGAAAACAGAATTAAGCTTATGCTTGCCAACGCCATAAGCGAGCTTAAAACCGAAGCTACAGTTTAATAAGCACAAGCCTCTGTTGTGAATTTTGCACAGCAGAGGCTTTGATTTTATGTTAAAAATTCACAGTTTTATCAAATTCAATTGACAAGATAAAACACATGTGCTACACTGATTGTATATTATTATAAGGAGGTACTTTTATGAAAACACGGGTACTTTCAATGCTTTTATCACTTACGTTACTTTTATCTGTTTTTGCTGTGGGCGGAACGGTTGTCACCCATTCGGCAGACTACGTTCCAAATATTTTAGAGTACGAAAGCTATACAAGCTCTAAAAGCTTTGTTATTACCTCCTATTACGGTATGGTTAAGTTTTCGCAGATAGGTGCGTCCTCTACCTTAAGCGGAGTAACGGTAAGCCTTTTAAACGATATTGATATGTCGGTAGGCAACTACACCCCGTTTAAGTCTTTTTCAGGTACCTTTGACGGTAAAGGCCACGCGCTTAAATCCATAAAGATTAACGAAAGCACCGGCTCGGCAGGTGTGTTTGCCACAGTTAACGCCACCGGTGTAGTTAAGAATTTGGGTATTGAAGGCGGGTCTATAAAGCTTGCTTCTGCCTCTGACTCTGACAGAGTAGGCAGTATTGCCGGTATTTTAAGGGGTACTATTGAACGTTGCTACAGTACCGCCGCAGTTACCATAACCGCTTCCGGCACTACCAACGACCTTTCCGTAGGCGGCATTGCCGGTGCAAGCCTTAACGGCGGTTTAATAAAGGATTGTTACTTTGCCGGCATTGCCACCGGTGTTGACCATGCATCCGGCATTTGTGACTGGGGGCAAGGACATAACGAGGGCTACGTTGGCAGATTGGTAAACTGCTACAGCATTGGCGAGCTTAAAGCTACCGAATGCTACGGCTTGGCAAGATACTCGGGCTCTACGTTGGAATCCAACTACGCAGCTGCCATAACAAACTGCTACTACTTAAGCAAATATAAAGACGTTAGCTTTACCACCAACGACGTTGCCATTGATTACTATATGCAAGCCAGCGGTTATTTGGCGTATTTGCTTGACGGCGGTGCTACCGCCTCCACCAGGACGAGGGTGTGGCACCAGGGTGAGCTTTTCCCCGAGCTTTCCGGCGATACTAAGATAGGCACGTACAAGCTTTCCCTTACCTTTACAAGCAGCTCTACCGCTAAGGAAACGGTTTACAGAAACGCAGGCTCTACCTACTTTGTAGACTGTGTTCCCGTTACCCTGACCTCTGCGGGTAACGTGACGAACAACGTGTTTACCATGCCTGCGGCTAACGCAAGCCTTACGGTGAATACGGCTGTTCCCAATATTATCGATTACTCTGCCAACAGCACCGCTACGGAATTTATAGTAGTTAATGCCGCTGGTCTTACCTCCCTTGGGACCACGGTCAATGCCGGGACGGATACCTTTGCAAACGATAAGATTTATATGCTTTGCGATATAAGCATGAAATCCGTAAGCAACCACACCCCCATTGGCGTTTATATTTCCGATACAGACCGTTCCAAGAGCTTTCAGGGCAGCTTTTACGGCAACGGCAACAAGGTTAACGCCTTAAAGGTTAACAAAACAAGCCTTAACGGCGGCGGGCTTTTCGGCACCCTTTACAAGGCTAAGATTTACGACCTGGGCATAGGCGGCGGCTACGTTACGACCGCCAACAGAGCCGGCGGTATAGCGGGCTACGCCGATGCCAGCGAAATGCATCAATGCTATAACATGGCAGATATTACTACCCTTACGGGCGAGGACGGCGCAGGCGGATTGGCAGGCGTATCTCGCTCCACCACCAAGTATTACAACTGCTTTAACCTTGGCAGCGTTACCGCCACCGTTGACTGCGCAGGCGGTATTACCGGCTGGGGACAGACAAACGTTGTGCTTAACAGTTGTTATAACCGAGGCAAGGTTTCTGCAGGCGCAGGCGACCTTCAAGGGCTTACACGTCACGGCGGCAGTCTTTCTACTGCTCCCGTTGCTGCGTATTACTACAAGGCAAGCGGCGCTTCCGACTACGGCGCAAGCAAGTCTTACAACCAGTTTACTACCGGCTCTCTTGCTTACTCTCTAAATACCGTAGGCAAAACCGCCAATACGGGCATATTTACCGCTACACCCCTGTGCCCCGCTATATGCAATACAGCGGTAACGGCAAGCGGCCCTGCCGTAAGAGTAACCGTTAGCTGCACCGATGACAGCGGCGACCAGTTGAACGCTATAAAGCTTTATTGCAACGGCGGCGACGCATTAGGCTCCAACGCAGGCGGCTACGGATACGCGGCGGCAACAAGTGCCACCGCCCCCAACAAAGACGGCAGCGTTAAAATAACTATGAACATACTGACCCTTAAAGAATTAAATATAGGCACTGCCGCTGAGCTTAACAGCTTTATGACAGCCGTTAACGGCGGTAACAGCTATCAAGGCTATATAGTTAAGCTTACCGCCGATATTGATATGAGCAGCTATACCTGCAAGCCTATCGGCACGGAAAGCGCCCCCTTCCGCGGCGTATTTGACGGCAACGGTCATACCGTAAGCGGCTACAACGTAGCTTCCAACGGCAAATACAACGCTATGTTCGGCGTTATCAACGGCGCCACCGTAAAGAACCTGTTTTTGGGCAACTCCACCGTCAAGGGCGGATACTTCTCTGCCGCTTTGGTAGGCAATAACGTCAACGGCAGGGTTATAAATTGCGGTTCCGATTCGGACGTGGAGGTTTACTACGAAAGCTCTGCTCAGGAGATTTCGGTAATGAGCTTTAACGTAAGAGTTAACAGCGATGCTTCGCCCAATTCGGTTCCCGACCGTGCGCCCAGAGTAAAGCAGCACATCGCGGATTACTCTCCCGACATTATCGGGTTCCAGGAGGTTATACCCCTTTGGCAGACCAACTTTAACTCCTGGCTTACCGGCTACAGCAAGGAATTTGTTTGGAGAGATTCCAACAAATCCGAGGCTGCCCCTCTTTATTGGAAGACCAGCAAATTTACCGTGCTGGAGCAGGGTACCTTCTGGCTTAGCAGCACCCCCGACAAAATGTCTAAAGACTGGGATGCGGGCTGTTACCGCACCTGCAGCTATGCGGCGTTGCTTCACAAATCGTCGGGCATTTTGGTGCTTGCATTTAACACCCATTTTGACCACCAAAGTACCACGGCAAGAGATAACAGCGCAACCCTTATGGTCAGCCGCATGAAGGCGATGGAGGAAAAATACAAGGGCAAGGGCTACGGCGACAATATTGCCATCTACTGTACCGGCGACTACAACTGCAAGCCCACTTCCACTGCGTACAAGACCATGGCGGCATCCTTTGCAGACCTTAGACTTGACGCAAATACAAAGCATTCCACCTCTTCTCAGGCTACCTTCCACGGTTGGGGCGACTCTGCTTCTCTTATTGACTTTATCTTTACCAACAACCACGGCTCGGAAAGCCTTACCTACAAGGTTAACAACGAAACCATAAACGGCAAATATATTTCCGACCACTACGCTTTGTACGGCACCTTTGCCCTTAACTATATGCACGCAGGCGGGCTTGTGGGCTATAACAGCGGACTTGTTGCGGATTGCTTTACCACGGGGCAGGTTATCGGCGGTATGAATACGGGCGGCTTGGTAGGCTATAATACCGGCACCGTTAAAAACAGCTACAACGGCGCAGCCCTTAAATCCACCGACTATATGGGCGGCTTGATAGGCGTTAACGACGGCACCGTAAGCAATTGCCATTATCTTACCGGCAGCTATACCGCCTACACCAACAATACCACCGCAGGCAGCTCTATGACAGAGGCTGATATTAAAACAGCCACCTTTGCCGCTACCCTTTCCGGCAGCGGTAATAAGTGGCACTACGATGCTGATATTAACGGCGGATTCCCCTTCCCTGCACCGTTGTTTATTAACAAGGGGCTTATAATCAAGAGCAGTTCTGCTTATTTAAGGAACGATACGAACTACCTGCTGGACGTTACCGAGGCTACCGATGCGGCAACACTTACCTCTAATTTTGAGAACACAAACCTTTCGGTTTACAATTTAAGCGGCGGCGCAGTTGCGGATACCGCAAAAATAGGTACCGGGTACTCGATAAAGCTGGTAGTGGGCAGCACCGTTATAGATAGCGTAACCGTTGTTATACGCGGCGACCTTAACGGTGACGGACTTATATCCACCACCGACTACGTTATCTGCGAGCCACACATTCTTGGTAAAACGGAGCTTAAAGGCGTTTACTTTGCCGCAGGCGATACAAACAGCGACGGCATAATAAGCGCCGCAGACGTTTTGATTATTGAAAACAGAATAGCAAAGGGCTAAGTAAAAATAATGCACCCCGCAAGGGTTATGTTCTTATCGGAAAATTTTAGGTTTACTTATTTTTCTCGAAGAATAATCTGCACCTCTTTTGTGGGTACAGATGCAGTTGGGTAGCAGCCCAACCCACTTGCAAACAAAAAGAGAAGATTCGTTTTTTGTAGCGAACCTTCTCTTTTTTTATCTACCGTTCAGTGAGCCGCAGGCGGATAGATGCGGCATATTTTTTGTTTTACACTACCGAGGAGAACATAACAGCCAGCACCGTAAATATGATAAGCTCTACCAAGGCTATGCAGCCGACTGCCGCAAACATTTTTCTGTATTTGTCCTTGTTTCTTATCATCAGCACAATTGCTGCCACCAACACGCCAAAGGGGATTACACCGAATATTACGGTAAGGAATATTGCCGTAAAGGTATCCGTAAAGCTTTGGTCCTCCAAAACGCCCAAGCCGTCACCGTAGTACGCCTTTTGAGCATTGAAGAGCTGATCTTTAACCTTAGGATCGGTTATCTTCCACGCAGCTAACTCGTCATACATATAGGGCTCAAAATATTCGCCGCGGGGAAGCTCTATTTCGTTATAATCCACAAAATAGAAGTCATCATCGCTGGAAAGGATCTTGCCGCGTTCGTAGCGAAGCTTTCCGTCGGGGCTGTAAACGTACAAATAATAGCAATCGGACCAGGACAACTCGTATTCGCCCAAGGTAACCTTTTCACCGGTGAAGTCGCCTCTTTCACCCTTTACGACGTTTTCGTCAGGGTACATAAAGTCTGCAACGTATTCTCCGTCCTCACCGCTTACCATGGCGTTTGCCATTTCTAGATAGCTTTTGCGAAGGAAAGAGGTTTGGTAAAAGCTGCCGTCCTTATAGGTTATTTCAACCCGTATTATTACGCTGTAGCCGTCGGCAAAAACATCATATTTTTGTATTTCTTCCCCATTGCCTTCAACCTTAAGAGTTGCAAAGCCCAGATGGTAAGCCTCGTCGATAAAGCCTGCCGTATTAAAGCTTACGTACTCGTTACCGTCATAAGTAAGGGTTTTCATGTCCTCTGACAGGACGTAATCGTACTCATTTGCGGCAATGCAAACGGGGGAAACGGAGAAAAGCAAAAGAACAGTTAATAATATTGTTAATATCTTTTTCATCTTATCTCCCTCCTTATGCCATATTGAGCTTGCGGTCTAACATCCAATACTGAAGGATATACAAAAGCCCGCAGAAAACAGCTACAAACATTACTACGGTAAGCAATATCAACGCAACGATAGGCTCGATGCTTGCGTAATCAAGCTTTTCGATCCATACGGAAAGGCTAAGCAAACCGAAATAATAGAATATTTGTACCAAAAAGCTTAATATACTGTTGGCGCCGTAGTAGATGCCGATTGCCGTAATAACTCTTGCTTTTTTCGTAATGATGGAAGCAAAGGTTATACAGCAGAAGGTAAACAGGGTTGTAAAGGTTATTACCGCCAAAAGCAGTAATATTATTTCTACAATGTAAACCACCATGTAGAAGCCTATTTCTTTCCAAAGGCTTTCTACAATAAGGGAAAAACCATCCCAAAAATCTTTTCCGAAGCCGATGGAAAGCATGATTAGGGCGTTTACGGCTATCATCACAAGAGTGGCGAACAATGCAAGCACGCCCGTTATAAGCTTAGAGTTTAAAAGCTCGCCCTTCTTTACCGGCAGGGTGAAGGTCAGATAACCTTCATCGGAAAAGAAGTTTTTGTAATACCTTACAAACATCAATATAGAAGTAAGAAGGGAAAAGGCTACCTGGCTGAATATGATAAGCACAAGCAACAGTATTACCATTACCTCTACCATTTGGGATACGGGTCTGGGTGACTCGACAACTGCTATACAGCCACCGCCCAAGAAGGACAGCGCAAGGGCGGTAACGGCGGCTATCCACCAATATTTTAATACGTACTTTAAGTCGTACTTTAAAAGCTTGCCTAACATTTGAACACCTCCCTAAACAGTTGGTCCAGAGATTTACCGTGCTGATTGCGGGTTTCCTCTGCATTGCCCTGCATAAGGATCTTGCCGCCATAGCCGAGGAAGAAGAAATCGTCCAAGACCTGCTCTACGTCCGTAATAAGGTGGGTTGTTATTATAACGGAAGCTTCGGGGTTGTAGTTGCTTACTATTGTGCTTAAAATGTATTCTCTTGCCGCCGGGTCAACGCCTGCGATAGGCTCGTCCAGCAAATATAGCCTTGCCTTGCGGGACATTACAAGCACAAGCTGCACCTTCTCTTTAGTGCCTTTGGAAAGAGTTTTAAGCTTTGCATCGGGGTTAATGGACAGATCCGACAGCAGCATATAGGCACGCTCTTTATCAAAATCTGCATAAAAGTCTGCAAAATAATCCAAAAGCTCGGTTACCTTCATGCCTGCGTTAAAATAGGTGCGCTCGGGCAGGTAAGATATAAGCGCCTTGCTTTTGTTGCCTATTTCTTCACCGCAAACGGTAATGCTGCCCGAATCCGGCTGAAGCAAGCCCGAAACCAGCTTAATCAGGGTGGATTTGCCGCAGCCGTTGGGGCCAAGCAATCCGACTATTCTGCCTGCAGGAACCTCCAGATTCAAATTGTACAAAACAGGAGTATTCTTTTTGTAGGATTTTACTAAATCCCTGCATTCAAGAACATTCATTTGGTTTCCTCCTCAATCATTTCAATAATTTGCTTTGTGGTAACAGAAAGACGGCGAATATCTCTTACAAAGTTTTTTACCATTTGCTCTGCCATTTTGTTGCGGCAATCCTCTATTGCCTTGGGATCTTCCGTAACAAAGCGCCCCATGGTACCCTTGGAAACTATTATCCCTTTAGTTTCAAGCTCTGTAAAAGCGTGCTGTACGGTGTTTGGGTTTACCGCCGCTTCCATAGCCAGTTGACGCACAGTCATTATCTGTTCGCCGGGTGCGTATTCGCCGGACAGCACGCACATCTGTATTCTGTCTGCAATTTGCAAATACACCGGTCTGTCGGACGAAAAGGTCCACGCCATGTAACCGCCTCCTTTGTATTATTGTACTACCACAATAATACAACACATTTTCCCCTATGTCAATAGCTATTATATATTTTTTTGGAAATTTTATGCAAAAAAGGAAGCCGCTGTCGTGGCGGCTTCCCGTGCTTATTGTTACATTAAAATTATACCCAACCTATATGCAATTTCGGAAAAAGTAAATTTTGCTCGGAATTCACAAAAACCATTGGGGTCGTCTACATCGCCTTTATGGCTCTCGTAGGGAGATTCCTCCGGGTTAACCGTAGAGCCGCTGACGGGGATAACGGCTATCTTATACAGATCGTTGCTTTCCTCCTCTGCTTTTTGACGAAGATAGTCAAGCTGGAATATGGTTGCGTAGGTAGCATAATAGAACTGTGTGCAATTATCGTATACCGCAGTGTCGTAAGCACAGTCCTCAAGGGTGACTTCTTCGTACTCCTCCCCAAAATGCTCGTTATACTGTTGGTCGCTGTATAATCTGTAATAGCTGTAGGTGTCGTAATACATAAGGTCGAAATGTGCCTCTACGTGCATACCGCAGGATGTCAAAAGCTCTACCATATTTTGGCGGAATATTGCAATTGCCTCGGTCGTCGTTACGCCGTTTTCGGTGGCAATCTTCTCTATGGCTTGGTCTGACGCCGCAGTCACCTCAATCATAACGTACACCACGTAACCCTCTGTTTTTGCGTCGGAATAGCCAACGTCGCTGTAATATTTAAGTGATTCACCCCACTCGTTGGTATAGGGCATTTCGTAGCGGGCAGGGTTAAGCAGGCTGAAATCCGCCTTGGGACGTTCACTTACGGGTACGGGGTCGTTTGCAACATAGTCGGCTTTCGTTGCGGCATAAAACTGCTTGGTCTTAGAGTCCTTGCCCAACCTTGCCTGAATAAAATCATAAGCTTTATCGGATGCTGTAGTTGAATCGCTTGCAGCGGCAAACATTATTTTGCCTGCAAGACCGGGCTTTTCAACCACAAAAAGGTCGCTTAGTCTGTCGATAGCTTCTTCAGAGGATTCCGTTTTGCTGCTTTCAAATTCTGCAACACTTTCAGTTTTTTGACTGCTTTCGGTTTCATCGGTTTTCATACTGTTGCCAGCGTCCACGGAAGAGCCGTTGGGCGCGTCCGTATCGGCGTCTGTGCAGGAAGACGTAAATACAAGCAACAATGACAATACGATAAACAGAAGCGCCTTTAAAAATTTACTCGTTACATTCATAAATATTCCCCTTTCTTTTGGTTGAATCGTAATCAATACCAAGCTACGGAAACATACTGAGTTCCAAGGTTTTCTCCTTCTTGAAACGTACGATTATATATCTTTACAGTATATGTGCCGCCTTCTTCAACGACAAATTGCAGCACTTCCAAATTTGTTCCCATATTTTCTGACAAAGCAACTAATTGCCCGTTGCGATAAATCAAAACATCTAAATTTGCTAAACCTGTTTCAGAGGGAGTGTTGGTCTCATGAGTACTTCCTATTACGTTTATATTATAAGACACACTTTCTCGTTTTGTCAACCCCAATTTGCCAGCGCAACTATTTTTCGTTATTTTTTTACAAATTCAATGAGTAAAATTTTTGCAACATTCATAAACTGTGCAAAAGTCGTATGCACGTTTTTTATCGCAAGCACCATTAAGCCTTAAAACGCGAATTACGATAAAAAGGAAACCGCCAAAACGGTTTCCTTCTTCTGCTATTCGTCTTTACAATTTTTGCGGTCTGCGCTTTTTTTGAGCGTTTCTATTGGGGTTTGCCGTCTACGTAGGTAATATCCTTCCACTTATCCTCTTGGCTGTAGTAATACTTTGCCTCGCCCTGGAGGTATCCGTTTACAAAGTTGCCTATTACCTTATCGCCGTCGGGATAGGTTATGGTGCCCTCTCCGTTAAAGCTTCCGTTGGCAAAGGCGCCCTCGTACTTACCGCCGGAGCCAAAGGTATAGGTTGCGTTATCGTCGTTAAACACGTTGTGAACAAAATATCCGCTGTAGCTGTCACCGTTTTTGCGAAGGACGATGCCCTCGCCCTCCAAAACGCCTTCGATAAACACGCCCGTGTACTTATCCCCGGAAATAACGTAGGTGCCGTAGCCGTTGGGAACGTTATTAAGCCATTCGCCGTCGTAGCTGTCGCCGTCGCTGTACAGATACTTGCCCTTGCCGTGGCGCTGACCCATATTAAACTCGCCCTCGTACACGTCACCGCTGGTCCATACAAACTTGCCCTTGCCGTGCCATTTGCCGTCCTTTAAGGTACCCTCGTACACGTCGCCGTTGGCGCACTCGTAAACGCAGATGCCGGTGGGCTGCCCCTCGAAAAAGTCGCCTGCTATAAAGCTGCCGTCGGGCATATACCAGGTGCCTTGACCGTTTATCTCGCCCTCGCACCACATTCCGTCATAACGGGAGCCGTCGTTGTATTTGTAAAGGCCGTTGCCGTTAAATTCGCCTTGAGAAAAGCTGCCGCTGTAGCTTTCGCCGCTGTTAAACACCAGGGTTCCCGTTCCGTCGGGAAGGCCTTGGTACAGATAACCGGTGTATAGCCCCTCTTTATACCCGATGGTGCCGTAATTGCGCTGGGGTATTTCGGGTGAATCGTCAGAGCTGTCGCCGCCTGCATCGTCAGATATTTCTGCAGAGATCTGCTCAGAGCCGTCAGCCATGCTGTCATCGGCGGGGTTGGAGCCGATATCGCCCATAAAGAAGCTTCTGCCTATAAATACGGTTGCAAAGATAAGCACCGCTACTACCAACAGCGCCGTGGCTATATCCCCTGCGGTCATCCTAACCTTGCCGTTTTTATAACGCTTTATTTCAAGCCTTGTCATAAGGGATTTTTGCTTTTTTAGGGTTGCTTTATCCACGCCTGCACCCTTGGCGTAGCGTGCCGCAGGCTTTTTACCCCTAAACAGCAGGGCAAACCAGCGGAACACCCACATAAGGGGAAGCATGAAAGGCAGATACTTTAGGAAAGGATATCTTTCCTTCATAGCGCTGAAGGAGGGGAACACCGAAGAGATAAAGTAACCGAAAGCGCTTTTATCGCCGCGCTTGTTGGCGTAGCTTGTTTCCTCACTGCCGAAAACGCCGCCGGACATTATATATTCGGCAAAATCGGCGGTAAGCTCGTCAGCGGGGGCATCGTAAAACATGGTGTGTATAAGCTTTTTTACCTGCTTTTCAAAGCGGATAAGCCCCATAGTTTCCAACACTTCGCCTATATATTTATTATCCAGCTTCAAGCCGCAACGGGAATAGAACACCTTTATATCCGCAAGCATTCTTATTCCCGCACCGGAGGTGCGTACGTGGCGGGCAAGATGGGACAGCATATAAATATAAAAATCGCTTAAGTTAAGGGCAAGTCTGCAGCCGCTGTCACCTACGGGCACGGTGCGCTCCATAAGAGTTTTGTGAAAATCGCTGCCGTCGGCAGGCTTCCAATGCAGCTCAAAGACGTTGCCGTTTTCGTGCTTATATATATCGTGGCCGCTGTGCGAATCGGTACGGTCGTATCCACAGCCCTCCATTACCCTGCGTGCCTCCTTGCGGGAGAAGGGGTCTATCATTATATCCGTATCACCCATAAGGCGCATATCCGTTGAGGGATAATACATACGCATAACGCTGCCCTTAAGGGGCAGATAGCTTATATCAGCCTTTTCAAGGGCGGCAAACACCCTTTTTTCTTCCTCTTCACGGGTCAGGTCCCAAAGCAGGGCTTTGTTGTGGGCATCCTCAAGTCTTGCACGGAAAGCCTGAGGAAGATTTAATTGCTTGAGGGAATAGTATATTGCGTTGGCAACCCCCTGCGCCATTGCAAGACGATAAAGCTCCTCAGGGTTTACACCCTCGGAGCTTGCCGTGCAGGTTTTGCCCGCCAATGCCGCTGCATAGGCTTTAATTAAATACTTTTCGGTTGCTGTCATTATTCCCTCTGTACAGCGGCTTATTTGCCGCCGAATATTCTGTAAAAGCTACGGCGCAATCCACGCATACTGCCGTACAGCCTGCTTTTTGCACCTTGCAAATTTTTTCTTTTGCCATTTGTTTCCGATGCCACCGCCACCGCCGCTACCGATGAAAGACTTACGCCCTTTTCGGTGACTATCTCGTTATCGCCTCGGCAAGAAAGAAGGTTGCCCTTTATACCTACCACGCGGTGAAGCACCACCGTGCCGTCCTTTCTTTGGTACAGCACTATATCATACTTTTTTATTCGTTTAGGTAAGCGCAGCTCTACGGTTGTTACACCGCTTTTAAAAAGAGGCGCCATACTGTTGCCCGTAACTATAAGGGTTGCGGTGTCACCCCGAGCAACACGCTCCTTTATAAGCTGAAGCACCTGATCATTCCTCAACAAGGCGCGCCTCCCTAAGCTTGCCGTAAAAGCGGTCTATATCCGCCGCAGCCGTGCTTGCATCCACCTTATAAGTATCGGTCATTGCCTTTACGGTGGCTTCCCTATCCAAGCCGTTCTCTAAGGCCTGCCATATAAACGCACCGGTGCCGTTAAAGCTTATCATACCGTTAAATTGAAGCTTGGCGTTGCCCGTGGGGACCACTATATGCTCGTCACCGAGTTTTCTTAAAACAAAGCCGCTTTTTATTTTCATAGCTTACCCTCCGTTACAGAAAGGGCGGTTTGCACCGCATCGTCGTTGGTGTTGCAATCAAGGGAGAAAATCGGAACTGCAGACACAAATCCATCCAGGGCGGTAAACAGCTTATCCATATCGCTGTTATCCAAGGGGCGAAGCATAGATTCTAACATCAAATACGGAATTTTGGATTTATCCATGGGCTTAACGTAGTTTACGCCGTTACGCCTTATAAAATACAGCGCCTTTATAACGCCGCTTTTAGCCAGCCTTCCGTAGCCGCTGCCGCACCAAGGAGTACCGTAGGCGTAAGGAACGCCGCCAAGTATACGGATAGCCGGTTTATCATCGTTAATTATGCAGGCGCCCGGCAAATTTTTTACCCAAAGCGCCGCTTGGGTGGATTTACCTATGCCGCTGGGGGCGGAAAACATATAAACGCCATTATCGTAAAGCACCGCCGAAGCGTGCATAACAAAGCCGCCAAAGCTTAAAAGCTGTTTACAAAACTCTACACAGCTTAGCTGGTATTCCGCCAGAGAAGGGCTAAGCCCTTTATCCTTTGCAAAGGCTTGTATGTCTTCTTCCTCAAGGGAAATTACCATATCTGCCCTGCCAGACTTGGCAAGGAAAGGCTTTGCCCTTAGTGCCAAATCCTTATATATGGGCGACATTTTAACAAACAGATCACACACCTTGTAGATTGCCATTGATGCCGCCTCCTAACCAAAGGGCAAATACACCCTTTTAATCATAATAATTATATATTACTTAAGTGGCAAAGTCAATCGGGTAAAAAGCAAAAAGTTTTAATTTTTTATTGAAATGGCGGCAGAAAGGTGATATAATGAAATGTCAAAAAATAATGAAAGGGGCAATTCTTTAAGCTTTTTGCTTAAAGAAAGCAAATTTTATGAAATATATTATTCTTGTGGGCGACGGTATGCCTGATCTGCCAATTGCAGAGCTTGGCGGCAAAACCCCTATGGCAGCGGCTGATAAGCCCAATATGAACTATATTGCCTCAATGGGCATCAACGGAAGAGCGTTTACCGTTCCCCGCAGCATGACCCCCGAAAGTGATACGGCAAACCTTGCGCTTATGGGCTACAACCCCGAAATATACTCTAAGGGACGCTCTCCTCTTGAAGCGGTAAGCATGGGCATTAACATGGCAGAGGACGAAACGGCTATCCGTGCAAACCTTGTTGCCCTTTCCGACATGGGCGAGCCCTACGAAGATAAAATTATGCTGGACCATTCCTCGGATGAGATTCCCACCGAAGAGGCACGCATACTTATTGAAGACCTTAACAAGCATTTTGCCAACGATACCTTTAAGCTTTATGCGGGTATTAGCTACCGTCATTGCCTTATATGGAAGAACTGCCCGCCTTTTTATGATTTTTCCAGACCCCACGATATTCTTGGCGAAAGCGTTAAGGCGTATTTGCCTACCAAGGATACCAGCCGTCCTTTCCTTAAGCTTATGAAGGAAAGCTTTGATTTTCTTAACAACCATCCTCTTAACCTTAAGAGGGCGGCGGCAGGTAAGAAAAAGGCTAACTCTTTGTGGCTGTGGAGCCCCGGCAAAAAACCCGCGTTGCCTGCGTTTAAGGACATTACGGGCCTTGATGCTTCCGTTGTTTGCGCCGTTGACCTTATTAAGGGCATAGGGCTTTGTGCAGGCATGGATGCACCCGAGGTTGAAGGTGCAACCGGTAATATCGATACCAACTACAAGGGCAAGGCTGACGTTGCACTTAGAGAGCTTATGAACGGCAAAGACCTTGTTTACATCCACGTTGAAGCGCCCGATGAGTGCGGCCACAGAGGTGAGGCAGACAACAAGGTTAAGGCTATTGAGCTTATAGACAAGGAGATCCTTGGCTACATGATGAACGAGCTTGACAAAGCGGGCGAGCATTACAAAATACTGCTTACACCCGACCATCCCACGCCTATCTCCGCAAGAACCCATACGCTGGATGCCGTTCCCTTTGTTATTTATAAGAGCAACCAGAAGCGTGCGGGCAACATAAAGGTTTACGATGAAAAGAGCGGCTATGAAGGCGGCGTTTATCTTGAAGACGGTTACAAGCTTATGGACTTATTCCTGAAGGTGTAACGGAGGTTTTTATGATTAAAAGAGTTTTAATACTTTTGCTTACTTTTTGCCTTGTGCTTCCCCTTGCCGCCTGCGGCAACGGAAGCGAAACAGAAAGCAGCGAAAGCCGTGAGGAAAGCAGTGCTGAGCTTAGCACCGAGGGAAGTGAGGATTACCCCTCTGCCTTAACTGCGATTATGCCCACCGCCGACAGCGGCATAACCCTGCCCGACGCCATTGATGAGAGTTATCTTAACACCATAAGAAACACCCTTGACAATGCGTCCTACGCTTGTGCGCTGTATTACGTGGACTTGGAAACGGGGCTTTCAGTAAGCTATAATCCCGACAGAATGATTGCGGGTGCAAGCCTTATCAAAGCAGAATATCTTATGATGGTATTTGAGATGATAGAAAAGGGCGAGGTAAGCTATGACGATATGTTTACCTATACTTCATCCAATAAAAAGGGCGGCACCACGAAAATACCCAGCGATTACAAATTTGGCGACAAACTTTCCCTTAAAACGATTATAGAGTACGTGGTATGGCACAGCGACAACACGGGCTACAATATGCTGCAGACCTACGTTAAATCTTATTTTGATATTTTTGACTGGGCAGAAGAACGTTACGGCACTAAGTTTGAATACGAAGACTGTAACTGGCTTAACGCCCGCGGCGTTACCGAGTGCTGGAAGGAAATTTACCAGCGCTACAAGGACGGGGACGAAAATTACGTTTGGTACGTAAGCCTGCTTTTGGAGGCAAACGAAAACAAGTTTATCCGCGGCGGGCTGCCCAAGGACGCCAACGGTGAATATATGTACAAGGTTGCCCACAAGTACGGTATGGACATTAACGCCTCGAACGATGCGGCTATAGTATTTTATGAGGACAGACCCTACTTTTTGGTTGTACTTACCGATTATATCGGCTATAACACCGAAAAATTTATGAACGAGGTTTCCTCTGAAGTGTTTGCTATGCACGAATATATTTGTTCTTTTGATAAGGAATAGACGGACGAATCCATAGTTTGCTTTAAAAGTGACGGTCTGCAACTTTTAAGTTGCAGACCGTTTTTATATTAGAGGTACGGTAAGGATGTGCTCTCCCTCCTCCATTTGCAAGGGGAAGGAGGCAGGCTTTCCATCATAGCTTAGGGGTGCGTTTTTATAAGCTTTTACCGTAAGCTTGCCTACAAAGCCAAGGGTGGCTTCGTACTCTATTATAGGCTTTACCGTATCAAGAACGGTACCGTTTTTAAGCTTTATGCCCATAAACACCTCCAGCACGGTTTTGCAATACCATGCGGCGGCACCGGTATAATGGCTCCAGCCCATGCGGCCCTCTCTACCCTTGGCGGTGTAGATATCCGCCGCTATTGCGTAGGGCTCGCCCTTATATTTTGCATATAGGGTACTGTTTTCGCTGCGGTTAAGAGGGTTGATATCCGATATAAGCTGCTTTGCCTCCTCCGTCATGCCGCAAAGGGCAAGTGCCGCAGAAAACCACACGGCGGCGTGGGTATATTGCCCGCCGTTTTCCCTTACACCCTTGGTGTAGGCGTTGATATAGCCTGCGTACTCGGTATCTCTGCCGAAGGGCGGGGTGAATAAGCGAAGCAGGCGATTTTCCTTATCGTACAGCCTTTGATACGCCGTTTTAACCCCAAGCTTTGCCTTTTGGCTGTCTGCCCCTGCAAACACCGCAAACGCCTGGACAAGGGCGTCTATTTCGCAGGCGCCTCTGCCATCCACACCTACGGGGGCGCCGCCGCCCGTATAAGCTCTTATATATCTGTCGGTTTCGTATGCCCGCTCTGCCCTTTCAAGGACGGAATATGCCTGCTGCTTCAGCATGGGGTCATCTACAAGTTCCGAAAACTTTTTTAAGGCTATTACCTGCAGAAATGCACAGAACACGCTTTCTGCGCCTTCACCCATGGCTGAGAAAGCATCGTTCCAGTCACAGTTGCCCATCAGGGGCAGCCCGTGGGCGCCGTAGCTTTTGCCGTAGTCAAGGGCGCGGCGACAATGGGCCTCAAGGGTTTCGGCGTAATCGGTGGTCTCGGCGCACTCGTACCTTTCCTGCTCGTTGCCCAAGGGCGGTGATTGCAGGTACGGCACATTTTCAGACAAAACGGTTCTGTCGCCCGTCTTTTCCACGTACTCTGCCACAGCCAAGGGAAGCCACAAAAAATCGTCGCTGCACTTGGTTTTTACGCCGTAAACGGGCTTGCCCGCCTCTGTCGGGTGCCACCAATGCTGCACGCTTCCGTCGGTGTACTGGCGGGATGCGGCAAGCAGCAAATGACGGCGAACGGCATGGGGCTGTGAATACAGCAGAAACATACTGTCTTGAAGCTGGTCTCTGAAGCCGTAGGCGCCGCCGCTTTGATAAAAGGCGCCCCTGCCATAGAAACGGCACGCTGCCACCTGATAGGGGGCAAAGCAGTTAAACATGGCGGCAAAGCTGTTTTTACCCAAAAGTTTTACGGGAGGTAACAGCCCTTTTGCAAACAAGCGGCAGGCCGATTTTTCAACGTCAGCGCCGTTGTTTGCAAAGCGGTCACACACGTCCTCTGCCGCTGTTAAAGAGCTTGCCGCACCCACGAGATAAACGGTGGACGTGCCTTTTGCTTTTACTGCGGCTATATCCTCTACGCCCTTTTCGCCCTGCAGCAGAGTAGACCTGCTGTTGTATACCGTCCCCTGCCCTACCGTTGCAACGAAGCCGTAAGCACCTTCAAAAAAGGAGTTTTTTGGGTTGGTAAAGGCAACGCCTGCGCCTGCTTTAAAGACAAGGGGTTCGGTTTTTACTCCGCTTGAAGGCAGGGCGGCACTGCCCATTACGGGGGCAACGGAAAAGGCGGTTTCAAGCTCTGCAGCGGAAACTATTTTTATGACCTTTAGGGGGAGCTTGGCACACACGAAGATCTCAAAGGTATAGGCTATATCTGCCACCGCTCCCTTGTAGCAGGCGACGCCGTCCTCGTAACGCACAACGCCTGCGCAAGCGGTAAGGTCGTATATTTTTCCGTTTATAAAGGCGTAAAGCTCCTCCCCCTTATCGGTGCCGCCGTATGGGTCGGCAGAAAATGCGCCTATGCGGCAAAGGGCTGAGTTCTTGTAGAAGCTGTAGCCCAAGGTGGATTGAGTGACCACGCTGCCGAAGCTTTCACCTGCAAGGACGTAGGAAAACGGCAATGCGGGGGCTTTATCCTTTTCCACGGCGAAGAAGTTTTCGCCGTAGGCACCGCCGCAAACTTGGGTACCTTCCGCCTCTCCGTGGGAAGTGTGACGGCGTATTATCGGCGGCAGGCTTAGGTGCAAGCCGTTTTCCTTTTGCTCAAGGAAGGGGGAATCGAAGCTTTCGGTATAGTAAACGGCGGCATCTTTGAAAAGCGCAACGGTGTTTTTATCGTTGCCGTCGGCAAAAAATATGCCGCCGCGCTTGCCTACGAAGTTTTGGCACTTTAGCCTGTGCATAAGCCTGCTAATGCCGTTGCGCAAAGCGGCACGGTAGCTGTCCTCCTCGCAAAGCATAAGGACAAGCTCGGTGCGGATGTTCATAAGGGTAAGGTTTTTAAAAAGATTTAGGAAAAACTCGGCGTCTCTGTCGTTGTCCTCTCGCAAAAGTACGGCTATTATCGGATAGTCGCCGGATACACCGAAGCTCCAAAGGGCGGATTCTTTTACGGCGGTGCTTTGCATAAATTTGCGTCTGCCGCAGAAAATGCCCTCAAGTACGGGGTTTTCGCCTTCACCGAAAACGCTGATCCCCACGGACTTGCCGCCCATTCTGCGGGTGGCTGAGAGGCGCTCGCAGCATTCCTTGCGGGTATGACCCAAGGACACAACAAGCTTTGCGGCGCCCCCTGCCAAAGGCGGGGTCTTTATAAGGCAAAGGGGGGTTACGCATACTCCGGTAGATTCGGTATAGCGCTCCTTTATTACGTCGGCGGGGTTGTGCAACGAGAAGGCACCGTAGCTTTCTTTATTTGTTTCGTAGCTGATGGGGACTGCGGCGTCGGCAAGTCCCACCGCCATAAATTGGGTGTCTTTGCCGTCCCTGCTGTTTTTGGTATAGATAAGAGCGTTAAGTCCTTTATCGTATTCGGCGCTGATAAAAAGCCGATTAAAGGCGGGGTGGGCGTAAAACTCTTTGTCTGATGCAAGCTGGGGGTCAAAGCTGAACACTACGGAATAGCTTTTACCGCCATCGCTTTGGGTTTCGGTTATAAAGCTGCCTGCAGGGTCCGTGTAGTACTTTACTCTGCCCGAGAACTCAGGCGAGGCGCAAATATGCGCCGCATAGCCTGCTCCGCACTCGAAGGTGTATTTACCCTGCCCCTCTGTGGGCGTTGCATAGTACCGTTCTTTGCCCACACAGAAGCACACGTTAAGGCTTTTTGTGTGGCTGTAGCGGTCAAAATGGGTTTCGTTTACGGTATTGTTTCCGTAAGAGAAGCGAACGTGTCCCATGCTGTCCGCAACGATGGTGTTTATGCCCTTGCCCATGGCAAAAAAGGAGGGTACGGAGGAATCGGTAACCCTTTGCTCGGCGGCGTTTACCGAACGGCTGTTGCCCTTGCCCAACCTTTGTTTTTCTGCATCGTATATCAGGGCGCCGGTGGGTATCTTTTCCTGAAGCAGCTCGTAAAAGGACGCCATGGCAGGATGGTTCATAAAGCGTTTTACAAAGACGCTGTCAAAGCAAGCGTTGGCGCAGGCTATAAGGCTCATGCCCATGTGGTGCGCCATATAGCTGGTTATTACGGCTCCGTTTTTTGCAGGGGTCGTAAAGTCTATTGCCTCATACAGCCCGTATTTACCCTGCATACCCATTTTTTCAAATGCGCTTAGCGCCTTTAAGGACTCTTTGGGGGCAATGCACAGAGTAAGATATGCCGAGTAGGGAGACAAAACCATATTGCTTTCTTCATAGCGGGTCAAGGCAAGGCTTTGCACTCCGTGGGCTTTATATTGATAGTTCATCTCCCCGTCAAAGGCGAAAAAGGCACTTTCTGAACAGCCCCAGGCATGTCCCTTGGAAAATCTGCGTTGTTCCCAAAGGGCAAAACAGAGGCTTTCGTAAACAAAGCTGTTTTTATACAGGGGTAAAAACAGTTGGGGCATAAAAAACTCAAAAGCTGTGCCTGACCAGCTTGCCATGCCGATATGGCCGCCGTTGCCTACCACAGGGCGCCCCAAGGCACGCCAATGCTTTATGGGCACCTGCCCCATAGCCAAGGCGAAATAAGAGGTGCTGCGGGCTTCGCTCATATATAAATCGTAGCAGATATCCGAAAGGTCGCCCGTTTCGCCATTGGCACCCAGGGCAAAAAGGTTGCGGTCCGAGTTGTACAGACTTTTAAAATCTGCGTTGGTGTAAAGCTGTTCCGCGCGGCGGGCAAGCCCCGTTTTGCCCTCGCTGTACAAAAAGCGTGCCAAAATGACCAGGCACACGCAGAGGTTGCCGCTATCCACCGTAGAAACGTAGTTGCCGCCTATTGCCTTGCAGGGCGCAAGGGAGTACCAATTGTACAAATGGCCCCGCCACTTGGGCAACTGCTCTACCGTTTGCAAGGCCTTATCTATACGGCGTTCTGCATCCGATTCGGATATAAAGCCAAAATCCTCTGCCGCTGCCACCGACAGCAGATACAAGCCGACGTTTGTGGGCGAGGTTCTGCGGGCAGTTGCCTCAACCGGGGAAAACTGCACGTTATCGGGAGGGAGCCAATCGGTAGTTTCGTTAACGTTTTCTGCAAAAAACTGCCATATCTCCTTGGCACGGGCTTTAATGCTGCGGCGCATTTCGGGGGTGACGGAGTTTTTTTCTTTAACGGGGCAGGAAAGCCTAAAGGCAAAAACGGGAAACAAAAACCATATAAGCCCCAGCAGGCGGGTTATCCAAAGCCCGGTTGCAAAAAATGCCAATGCGCCTATCAATACCGACGGAAAGCAACGGTAAATATACAAGGCTATGCCGCCATCCTTTTGCTTTTCACGCTGGGCAGAAGTTACCCAGCTTAGCATTTTTTTGCCCCTTGCCATTCTGAAAAACGCCCTTATGATAGCGTCTGCGGTTACCACAGCTTTGTGACTTAAAGAGGATAACTCGAAAAACACCGTTTGCAGGCTGTGTATAACGCCGCTTTGCACCGATGAAAAGAAGCGACGGCGCAGATATTTAAGTGCCGCAGGGCGGGAAATGACCGTGTAAAATATGGGGGACAGCAGGTTTATAAGGCTAAAAAAGCACAGCCACAGCCCACTTTTACCTTGGTAGAACAAGCCCGCCAGCAAAAGCACCGTTAAGGAAACCACGGGGCTTAGATGGCGAAAAACGTTCATTAATATTCTTAAAGAGCCACGCACACCCTGCTTGTAACCGCTGAGCAACAGCAAATTTTGAACGTCGCCCCTTATCCAACGGTGCAGGCGTGAAAAATACGGAAACACGCCCTTAGGGACGCTATCCGTAAAGGAAAGCTGGGAAACGTAGCGGGTACGCAGAATATTGCCCTCGGGCATATCGTGGCTTAACACTCGGTTAGGGGGTAAAACGCCCGAAAGATGCTTGCCGTACGCCTCTATATCTATTATGCCCTTGCCGCAGAAGATGCCCTCGCCAAACACGGTTTGCTGGCGGTTAAAGGCGGCACTTTCGTACACGTCTATGCCGCCGACACCCGTTAGCATTGCGGAAAACAGCGTTCCGCCCGCCGTGGGCAGGCAAGGCTTTACTGCGGGCTGTATTATGCCGTATCCCCTTCTTTTTTTGTATAGATGCGGACGGTTAAGGGGGTGCAGCATCATGCCCGTAAGCACTGCCGCCCCCTGGGGAGGTAGCTTTGTGTCCCCGTCTAAAGTAAGCAAAAACCTTACGCCTCGGCTGTCTGCGCCCTCTGCAAGAGAAAAAGAGTTGCCTTTGCCACGCAGATATGCCACAAGCTCTTCTATGGCGCCGCGTTTGCGCTCTTTGCCGCAAAAGCCCCCCTCTCCGTCGTAGCTTCTTGCCCTTATAAATAGGCAAAAATTGTTGCCGAAGCGATATTTAAGGCTTTCAAGGTTGGCAGTAGCTTTTTTAATCAGTTGGGCATCGGCGGGGACGTTTTTTTGTTTAGCGGCGGGTAAGTCGGCAAGGATGCCGAACAGTATTCCGTTGCTTTTGTTGGTGTGATACAGTCGCTCCAGCTCATCGAAGGCATCGTCATCATCGGAAAGAAGGGTGGTTATCACCACAAGAGTATGCTTGCCCTCCGGCAATTTATGGGGGTCGATAGCGGGGCATACCGAGGGCGCCGCAAGAAAAGAAAATATAAAATCGGCGCCGCCCAGCGCAAAGCTGACTAAGGGCAAAACAAGCAACGGTACCGACAGGGGCGGGCAAAGGGCAAGCGCTGCCCAAGTAACTGCGGCAAATATTACAAAGCTTATAAGCAGATAAAGCACGGGGCTTGGCTTTTTATCCACCCCAAGCACCGCACCCAGGGGCAGCTTGTGTTTTACAGCCACCGTCTCTGCCTTAAGGACGGCATCCTTCTCGGTAGTTTTTAACCGCTTTGCATAGCGGCGCAAAGCCTTGCGGTACAACGCCTTTGTGCTGTCGGTCATTCTTAGGTACAGAGGCTCTCGCTCGGAAAGACGGCGTTCGGATTCGGATAACAGGGGGTACACGTGGGAAAAATCCGTTACCTCGACGGTTTTGATAAGCTTTATGGCGTTTTGCAGGCGAATAACGTGGTAGCCCCGCTTTTCCAGCGCCGCCTCGCACACAAGGCCGGTTTCGATTATTGCGGCGGCGATAATAAGGCTTTTAAGCATATCCAGCTCAAAAGAGCCGCAGTCATAGTCCTTAAACGCCGCTTGCGGGGTATCTTTTTTATAGATGAACCCTTCTTTTTTAAAATGCTTCCACAAGGCTCTGAAGGCGTAGGGCATACCGTCACGGCCGGGTAATTTTTCAAAACGCCCAAGCTGCGCCTTGGTTTCTCTTATTTTTCTTTTATAGTAATAGGCGCTGTCTGCCACTCTAAGACAAATTGTATCAGGGTCTTCGCCCCTGCCTTGCTTTTCGGCTTTTTCTATGCACTTGACCGCCGCTGACAGCGCATCGGAAAATTTCGGACTGTTCTTCATAAGCTGCCCCCTATAGTTGGTTTAACTTATGCTATTATTTTCCCACCGAGGCAAATTTATACATAAAAATATGCCCCTCATAAAGAAGGGGCATACTTGTTATATTATTTATTTTTGTTTAGACCATATTTCTTCCAAAACCTTGCCGACCGCCTTTGCCATGCACATAAATCCAAGGTCATTGGGGTGGCTGCCGTCTACGGTGCAATATTCACGCAGGTCATCGGGGAAAAGGGTTGCGCCGTCTATGAAATACACGTCATCACCCTTGGCAAGGGCGTACTGATATGTGCTGTAGATTATATCCCTGCGGCGGTCGCTTTTTTCCTTGCCGACGGTTTCTGCCATGGGTCTGCTCATAAAAATGACGGGCATATCGGGGTTTTTTGCCCTTACTATATCGTAAAACGGACGGTGGGTCGCCTGGAGATGCTCTGCCGTGGGGGCGTTGTGGTCATAGTCATACACAAAGACCTCGGGGTGAAGCTCTGCAATGTATTCGGCAATTTCCGGCTCT
>JAZUNS010000136.1:0-2726 GCA_045604285.1 Eubacteriales bacterium | reverse complement strand
TATGTAGCGCTCTTGACAGTTTTCGGGGAAAGTGGTATACTCTAATCGTAAATCTATGTGTATAGGAGAAAGAGTATGAAAAAGATTCTTTGCGCACTGTTGGCTCTTGTAATCGTTTCTGCTTGCTTTGCGGCTTGTAACAACGATACTACAACAGACGAAAGCTCGGGTACCAACATCAACGGCACCGTTGGCAACAACAGCGGCGACGCCGCCCCCGATACCGTTTGGCACGAACAGCTTCCCGCCGCCGAAGATATGGATGGCCGTGTGTTTAACATCCTTCAGCGTTGGTTCGGCTACGGCAAGCCCTCTATTGATTTCCAGGGTGAAGTTATTTGGGAAGACAGCGAAGACGGCACTATGACCAATATCAACGCCGCTAAAAAGAAGGTTGTTGACGCTATTCAAAAGGATTACAACTGCACCATTACCGGTGAAATGAGCACCGATACCCCTGCAGACATCCGCACCGCCCTTAATGAGGATATTCTTGGCGGTACTGCAGAATATGACTTCTGCTTTGAAACCTATTATTACTACCATTCCTTCATTTCCGACGGTCTGTTGGTTGACCTTAACGACCTGGATATCGATTTCAGCAAGGCTTGGTGGGACCAGAACGCAGTAGAAGACCTTTCCATCTGCGGTGAGCTTTACTATGCGCTGGGCGATATCAATACCTATGATAACGACGGCACCATCGTACTTCTCTTTAATAAGTCTCTTTACGAAGAAAACGGCAAGGACCCTCAGGACCTTTACGATATGGCAAAGAACGGCACCTGGACTTGGGAAGCCTTTGAGCAGGAGATTGTTGGCTTTGGTTATGACGTAAATGCTGACGGTACAAGAGATGAGTTTGACGTTTACGGTTTGCTTACCGAAACGGCTTGCCTTTACAACCACTTCCTTGCAAGCGGCAACAAGATAGTTGGCAAAAACGCCGCTGACGAGCCTGTGTTTGACCTTGCAACCGGTGCAGGCTATTCCTCCGTTACCGACGCCGTTGAGCTTTATACCAATGCAAACGACGTTCTTTTGACCGACCTTCCTCAGTACCTTGATAAGTACGGCGGAACCGGTGACCAGTTCTACGAGCCCGTATGTAACGCCTTTAAAGAAGGCAGAGGCTTGTTCTTCATGTGCGCGCTTATGCACCTGCCCTACTTCAGAAATATGGATGACGATTTCGGCTTCCTTCCCATTCCTAAGTACAATGCGGCTGATGACAGATATTATCACAACATGGGCGCACACACCTCCAGCGTTCTCTTCGTTCCCAAGGGTGCAAACTCTGAAGGCGAAGCAGGCAGACAGATGGGCGTTATCATCGACGCACTTGCTGCATACAGCAAGGATTATTTGACCCCCGAATATTACGAAAAGCAGCTTAAGAGATCCGATGCACAGGATCCCGACAGCGCTGAAGTTCTTGATATCGTATTCGGTTCCCGTGTATATGACCTTGGTCAGGTATTCGGTAGCAAGTGGAGCACCACCAGCCTTATCGAAGTTCTTGATACCAACATCGCATCCCGTGTTGAAGGTCAGAAGGACCTTATCGACATGAACATCGCCAACACCGTTGACGCCGTTAAAAAGCACGCAGCTGAATAATACAGTAAGCGCCTTGGTCTTACACTAAGGCGCTTTTAGCATAGTTTCAACGGGCTACAACAAAAGGAGTAAATATTATGGAAATTCTATTTGAGAACAAGTGTGTCAGGAACGAGGAATGGGCGAAGGATATTAACAAATATATTTATTTTCGCCGCCCCATAATGATTGTACTGTTCGCGCTCTTTGCGTTATATTTAGCCTTGGGAATATACAACCTTGTGGCTTTTTCAGACTTTATTTGGTATCTCATTTTATTCCCCGTATTTTGGATTCTGTTTGTTATATATTTATATAAGAAAAACCAAAGAATTTTATTAAAAAGAGATCTTGAGCTTCACGGTGAACCTATTGAGGCAGTTGTAACCGTTACGGATGAAATGATCATATATAAGCAATCCACCGGTTCTGAATTTAGGTTGAAATATTCAGACGTAAAAAAAGCCGTCCACACAAGCAAGTACATATATTTGTGGTCGAAAACCAATATGTTATATTCTTTAAAGTCGGATTCGTTCACCGTTGGCAACGCAGAAGATTTTACAGCATTTTTGAAAAGCAAAAGTTTAAAAGTTAAATAGCGTTATTACAAAAACGTCCCCTTGGTGCCTGCCACCAAGGGGTTGCTTTTTGTGGCTGTGTTTTCATGGGGCGGGCTTTTTAAAACTGACTATTGACAACGGCTGTAACCTATGATAGAATAATACCAACGGGGCATTAGCGCAGCTGGGAGCGCACAACACTGGCAGTGTTGGGGTCACGGGTTCGAGTCCCGTATGCTCCACCAGAAAACGACAAGTTTCGACAGAAACTTGTCGTTTTCAGTTATATTCGCCTTACGGCGAGTTATATGCACCTTCGGTGCGTGATATTTGCTTCGCAAGTGATATGCCTGCGGGCGTGAGTGGCGAATATAATATCACGCTTTTGCAATATCTCGCCTATGGCGAGGTATGCAAAGCATATCACATTTTGCGCAAGCAAAATATATCACTCCGTCGTAGACGGAATATCACTAAAAACTAACGATTACGTAAGAGTTCGAATTCATACGCAAAAACAGCAAAAATATCTTTTTTGTAGCCCATAGACAAAACAAGAACCAT
>JAZUNS010000135.1:0-9708 GCA_045604285.1 Eubacteriales bacterium | reverse complement strand
AAGGCAAATAACATTTCACATTATAAAAAAATGTCTTTTCTGCGGACAATCGGGGTCCCCGCCACGAACGAATGTGAGTGGTGGGGTAATAAAAAAATGTGTTTTCTGCGGACATGCGCCGGAGAAAAGACTCCTTGGATTTTCGTGAGTGCCACGAAGTGGCGCGAGACGCGAGTGAACGAAAATCATATTCCCCCGTATCAAATCGGGGCCCCCGAAAAATCGGAGATTTTTTGGGGTGTTTGTTTGGGGCCCCCGTTGCGAACGCAGTGAGCAATGGGGAATAATTTTATACTCTCTGCGAAAACCTCTCAACGCTTTCCTTCTTAAACTGTGCCCAGGTGCCGTTGGCGATGGCTTCCCTTATCTGCTCCATAAGACGGTTATAAAAATACAGATTGTGGTACACGCAAAGGCGCATGGCAAGCAGCTCTCTTGCCTTGAACAGATGCCTTATATAAGCACGGCTGTAGGTGCGGCACACCTTACAATCACAATGAGGGTCGATGGGCAGAGGGTCCAGCTTAAACTTGTTGTTGTTAAGGTTAAGCAGCCCATCGTGAGTGAAAACGTTGCCGTGGCGGGCGTTTCTGGAGGGCATTACGCAATCGAAAAAGTCAACGCCACGGTCTACCGCCTCCAATATATTTATAGGCGTGCCTACGCCCATAAGGTAACGGGGCTTGTCCGCAGGCATGTGGGGCTCTACCGCCTCGATAATACGGTACATTTCGTCGGCGCTTTCGCCAACGGCAAGTCCGCCTATGGCGTAGCCGGGCAGGTCAAACTCTCTAATCTCTTTCATGTGGTTAACACGCAGATCCGCATAAATACCGCCCTGGTTTATACCAAACAAAAGCTGGTCGGGGTTGATGGTTTCGGGCAGGGAATTAAGCCTTGCCATCTCCTTTATGCAGCGGTCAAGCCAGCGGGTGGTACGCTTGCAGGAGTTGCCGATATAGCTTTTATCCGCCGTGGAAACACAGCACTCGTCAAAAGCCATGGCAATGGTGGAGGCTATCTTTGACTGTATCTGCATACTCTCCTCGGGGCCCATAAAGATGCGGGTGCCGTCGAAGTGGGATGCAAAGGTTACGCCCTGCTCTTTAATATTGCGAAGCTGGGACAACGAAAACACCTGAAACCCGCCGCTGTCGGTAAGCACGGGCTTATCCCAATTAAAAAACTTATGGATGCCCCCAAGCTGATAAATAACGTCCTCACCGGGGCGCACGTGCAGGTGATAGGTGTTGGAAAGCTCTACCTGGCAGCGTATTTCACGCAGGTCGTCGGTAGAGATGCCCCCCTTAATGGCGGCAGAGGTGCCTACGTTCATAAACACGGGGGTCTGTATATCGCCGTGTACCGTGGAAAAAGTCCCCAGCCTTGCGTTGCCTTCTTTTTTATGTAAAGTAAATTTAGCCATATATACTCCTTTAGCGGTCGAACCACTTGTTTATTTCACGGCGGGTAAATACCTTTGCCACAGGTCTGCCGTGGGGACAGTATTTTATGCTTCCGTCATCAAAAAGCTTGTCAAGTATCCACTTGTTGTGGGCGGCATCGTTGGGGATGCCCGCCTTAAGCGCCGCCTTGCAAGCCACGGTGAACAAGGCACGGTCGCACCTTTCCTCCGGCGGGAGTGCGCCGCCTTTATCAAGCGACTCGGCATAAGCGGTAAGCATGGCGGTAACGTCGCCGCTTTTTACCGCCGTGGGCAAAGCACGAACAATGAGGCTGTTGTCACCGAAAGGCTCTATCTCAAAGCCAAAGCCGCAAAGATAATCGCAATTTTCGGCAATAAGTGCATAGTCGGCAGGACTAAGCTGCACCACCTCGGGGGATAGCAGCATTTGGCTTTGCGCCGTAGAGCTTTTCTTTATCTCCTCGTAAAGGATGCGCTCGTGGGCGGCGTGCTTGTCTATAATATAAACCGCATCCTTGGTTTCTGCCACTAAGTAGGCGTTGTAAAGCTCGCCCGTGTAGCGGTAAAGGGGCTGGGTGGTGATTTCCGCCTGGGCGTTGTTTTCAAAAATCTGCTTAACCGTAGGGGATGCAACCTTTGCTGCAGCTACGGGCGGGGCAAAGCTATCCTCGCCAAAGCTCTCGGCGTTAAAGGCCTTGTGCTCCTCCTTAAGCACCGCAGCGGTGGAGAGCGTATCACGCTTGAAGCTTGGCTTTGTATATACGGGTGGGCTTGCCGGGGCTGCGCTTACAACGTCCCCACCGGAAACGAAAATATCGTCCTCGCCGCCGGTAAAGGCATCCTGACGGGCAAGTGCGCCCTTTACGGCGTAATAGACTGCCTCGTACACAAGGCGCTCGTCGGCAAACTTTATCTCGGTTTTGGCGGGGTGGACGTTAACGTCCACAAACTTGGGGGGTACCTCTATAAACAGCACCGATGCGGGGTATCTATCGTGGGGCAAATAGGTCTTAAACGCCTCTTTAAGTGCCGCCTGGACGGTTTTGGAAACCACGTATCGCCCATTGACAAAGGTGTTTTGGGCGGTATTTCTGCCAACGGCGGCGGCCGGTGCGGAAACGTAGCCGCTTACGCCCACCTGCTCGGCAGTACCCTCAACACGGATAAGATTTTTTGCCCTTGCTTCGCCAAGTGCGTCGGCAATGGCAGCAGTAAGAGAGCCGTTGCCGTCGGTGGCAAACTTAAGCTCGCCATCGGCAATAAATTTAAAGGCAATGTGGGGGTTGGATATTGCCGCTTTTTCCACCACGCTGCGGCAGGCGGCAATCTCGGTAGCGTCCCGCTTTAAAAACTTGCGGCGGGCGGGGGTGTTGTAAAACAGCCCCTCCACCAAAACGGTGGTCCCCACGGGACAGCCAACCTCCTCAACGGTGGTGTTGCCGTCCTCACAGCACAGCAGGTTGCCAAACTCTTCACCTGCCCTGCGGGAAATTATCTGAAATTTAGATACCGAGGATATGGCGGCAAGTGCCTCCCCACGGAAACCAAGGGTGCCTACGCCGTCGATATCGGCGCCGGTGCGTATTTTGCTGGTTGCGTGCCTAAGCACGGACTTGGGCAAGTCCCCACGGGACATACCGCAGCCGTCATCGCTTACCCTTATAAGCTGACTGCCGCCGCCCTTAAGCTCTACGCTTATATTCTTGGCGCCGGCGTCTATGGCGTTTTCCACCAGCTCTTTAACGGCGGAGGCGGGTCGCTCTACAACCTCTCCGGCAGCTATCATATTTGCGCTTTGTGTATCAAGAATATTTATAACTTCCATAAACAATTATATATCCAGTTTTCGTTTAAATTCGTACAGCAGCCCCATCGCCTCAATGGGCGTAAGGGTGTTAATGTCCGTTGCCCTCAGCTTATCTGCAATCTCCTGCTCGGCATAGGAGGTAAAGCTAAGGTTTTCCTCTATTATGGGGGCGGTTTTGGGGGCGGGCTTTGTGCTTTCAAGGGACTTAAGCACCTGCCTTGCCCTGTTTACAACCTTGTCGGGCACGCCTGCCAGCTTGGCAACCTCTATGCCGTAGCTGTCATCGGTGGCACCACGGACTATCTTCCGCAGGAACACAACGCTATCCCCACGCTTTTTGGCGGCAACGTTGTAGTTTACCACCCCTTCAAGCTCACCCTCAAGGCTGGTAAGCTCGTGATAATGGGTGGCAAAAAGGGTTTTTGCCTTTATATGGCTAACGGTATACTCCAGGGCGGCACGGGCAATGCTCATGCCGTCGTAGGTGGAGGTACCCCTGCCGATCTCGTCGTAAATTATAAGGCTTTTAGCCGTTGCATTTTTAAGTATTGCGGCAAGCTCGCTCATCTCTATCATAAAGGTAGAGCTGCCCGTTGCCAAATCGTCGGAGGCGCCAACACGGGTAAACACCCTATCCACAACCCCTATCCTTGCGCTTTTTGCAGGGACAAAGGAGCCTATCTGCGCCATTATTACCGAAAGGGCTATCTGGCGCATATAGGTGGACTTACCCGCCATGTTGGGGCCGGTTATAAGAGAAAGTCGGTTTCTGCCTCCGTCAAGGAGGCAATCGTTGGGAACAAAGTATGCGTCCCCTATAAATTTTTCTACTACGGGGTGTCTGCCGTCCTTAATATCTATAACCCCGCTGTCATCCACCTCGGGACGGACGTAGCCGCCCTGGGCGGCAACCTCTGCCAAGGCGCAGAAAACGTCGGTTTCTGCCACGGCGGCGGCGCTTTTTTGTATGCGGCGGGCACGGTCCAATATATACTCTCTAAGTGCGCTGAAAAGCTCGTATTCCAGGGCGGCAAGCTTATCCTTTGCGCCGATAACACGGCTTTCCATATCCTTAAGTTCGGGGGTTACGTAGCGCTCACAATTTGCAAGGGTCTGGCGGCGGATGTACCTATCGGGGACAGAGTCCTTAAAAGACTTTGAAACCTCGATATAATAGCCAAACACCTTATTATACCCCACCTTAAGGGTGCGTATGCCCGTTTTTTCCTTTTCCTCCGCCTCTATGCGGGATATCCACTTGGTGCCGTCGCTCATCATAAGGCGCAGCTCGTCCACGGCGCTGTTGGCGCCGTCCTTGATGATGCCGCCCTCCCTTAGGGTAACGGGCGGGTCGTCGGCAATGGTGTTGGAGATGCTTGTGCCTACGTCCTCAAGGACGTCCAGCGCCGTATAAATCCCCTTAAGGGCGGCGCTTTGCATAAGGGCAAGTCTTTCTTTTATGTAGGGCAGCTGCTTTACGGTTGCCTCCAGCGCCTTAAGGTCCCTGGCGTTGGCGGTGCCGTATACAAGACGGGTGGTTATGCGCTCCATATCCACCACGGTTTTTAAAAAGCCGATAAGCTCTTTACGCTCTTTACCTGCGTTTTTAAGCTCTTCTACCCCGTCCAGCCTGCCGTTAATGGCACGGCTGCTTATAAGGGGACGGTCCAGCCATTGCTTAAGCAATCTGGCACCCATGCCCGTGTGGGTCTTATCCAAGGTCCACAGCAGGCTGCCCTTTTTTTCGCCGCTGCGCATAGCCTCGCTTATCTCAAGGTTGCGGCGGGTGAAGGCGTCAAGCCGCATAAACGCCTCGCTTTTATAGTATTTAATCGGTTTTATATAGCCCATATCGGACTTTTGGGTTTGCTTTATGTAAATAATAAGCAGTTGTGCCGCCCTCTCCGCCAGGTCGGACACAAAGCCGCTTTCTGTATCGGCGGCAAGCTCAACGCCCGACTCTACAGCGCCGTCGGCACGGCTTATAAGGGCGCCAAGCCGCTCGCTAAGCAGGGTAACGGCGTCCTCATCTACAGAGGCATCCACAACCGCCTCGGTAGGTGCAAAGGCGGCGCATTCGGCATACAGGGCGGCTCGTTTTTCCTCGCCCACTGCCTCGGTGGCGAAAACCTCGCCGGTGGAAACGTCGGCAAAGGCTATGCCGTAGCCCATATCGCTTTGCACAAGGGCGCAAAGATAGTTGTTTTGACCTTCCTTTAAAAACCCGCCCTCGGTAACGGTGCCGGGTGAAAGTATACGCACAACGCCACGCTTAACCAAGCCCTTGGTGGTGGCGGGGTCCTCAAGCTGTTCGCAGATAGCCACACGGTAGCCCTTGGCGATAAGCTTGGTAAGGTACCCCTCCACAGCGTGATAGGGTACGCCGCACATGGGCGCACGCTCTCCGTCGCCGCAATCACGGGCGGTAAGGACAAGCTCTAACTCTCGGGAGACGGTCTTGGCATCCTCAAAGAAAAGCTCGTAAAAATCCCCAAGCCTAAACATAAGCAGACAATCGGGATTTTCTGCCTTTATTTGCTTATACTGTTGCATCATCGGTGACAACGCCATAAACCGTAGTCCCCCCTTTTAAAAATTATAGTGACTGATTAGTGACAGCCGTGGCAATGGCCGCAATCGCCGCCGCAGCTTTCGCCGCTTTCGGGAATAACGTAAGCCATTATTTCCTTGTTTACCTCGGCAAGAAGTGCGTTAAGGTCGTTTTCGGCAGCGGCAAGGCGCTTCATGTTTTCGGACTGCATGATCTTTTCGTAAAGGGTGTTTACCCTTGCCTGGATGCTTTCTACCAGCACTTCGTCCACCTCGGGCTTCATCTGCTGTTCTTCAAGAAGCATGCACTGTACGTTGTATTCGCTTACGGCAGCGGTTATCTCGGTATCTGCCATATAAGCCTCTCTTGCAGAGGTGTATTCCACTACTGCGTCTGCCTGCTTAAGAGCCTCGCCAAAAGAATCAAGTAAAGTTTTCAAATAGTTGTCCATAATATATTTCCTTTCTTTTTTTAACAAATTACTTCGCCTTCAAGGGTGTAGGCGGCGGTTTTGGTTACCTTAACCTGCAAAAATTTTCCCGCTTCTGCCACGGTCGGGTCTGCGCCTTGGGGTAGAGTGAAGGTTATTATCTTATTATGCCCCGTTCTGCCCTTGTATACGCCGCCGTCACAGCCATCCGACAAAACCTTAAGGGTTTTGCCCATAAAGCGGCTGTTAAGCTCCTCTGCCCTGCGGTTTTCCAAGGCGGAAAGGCGGGCAAAACGGTCGGTTTTGATTTTGTGGTCTACCTGCTCCATCTCGGCAGCGGGTGTGCCGGGGCGGGGAGAGTAAACAAAGGTAAACAGCATATCAAAGCCCACCTTGTCCACAGCGTCTACGGTGCGCTCAAACTCCTCCTCGGTCTCGGTGGGATAGCCGCAGATAATATCGGAGGAGAGGGCAATATCCGGCACCATGCTTTTTATGTACGCCGCCTTTTCCATATACTGCTCTCGGGTGTAGCGGCGGTTCATAAGTTCAAGAATGCGGTTGTCGCCGGACTGCATAGGCAGGTGAAAATGGGGGGCAATACGGGGGTTTGCCGCCATAACCTCTACCAGCTCCTTAGAAGCGTCCTTGGGGTGGGAGGTCATAAACCTAAGCCAATAGTCCCCATCAAAATCGGCGGCACGGCGAAGCAGCTCGGGAAAGCTGTACTCGCCCTTATAAGAGTTTACGTTTTGACCCAGCAGGGTTATATCCTTATACCCCGCCTTTACAAGGGCTTCTATCTCCGCAAGGACGTCCTCGCTTCTTCTGCTGCGCTCTCTGCCCCTTACGTAGGGCACCACGCAGTAGGTGCAAAAGTTGTTGCAGCCGTACATGATGGAAACCCACGCCTTGTAGCCGCTTTCACGCACTACGGGCAACCCCTCGGCAATAACGCCGAAATCGGCGTGCTTAAGGCCACTGACGTAAACCTGCTGCTTTTTGCCCATAAGGGCGTTTTCTACCATGGTAGGCAGAAGGTGCAGGCGGTCGGTGCCGAAGATAAAATCTATATAGGGGTAGCTGGTAAGAAACTTTTCCCTGCGGTGGGGCTGTTCTGCCATACAGCCGCAGATTGCGGTTATAATGCTGCGGTTGTTTTCCTTAAGCTTGCGCAAAGCGCCCGCCTTGGAAAGCACCTTAAGCTCGGCGTGCTCTCTTATGGCGCAGGTGTTAAAGATGATAAGGTCGGCTTCCTCAATAGCCTTGGCGGGGCTGTAGCCCATAAGGGCGCAAAGACCCATAAGGCGTTCGCTGTCCGCCTCGTTCTGCTGGCAGCCAAAGGTACTGATATACGCCCTTTTGCCCGTTCCGACGGCAGCCCTTACCCTGCCTGCCACGGCAAGCTGGTTTTCTATATCTTCCTTGGGTACAAAAACGTTTTTAAGCATAAGATTTTCCTTTGTTAAAATAGGGTTGCCACGGCGTTAAGTGACTTTTTAAGCCCTTCGTTAAATATGGGGCTGTCGGGGTCAAAGCTGTTGTAGCCAACGCCGCCCAAAGCCGTGGTGGAGTGGATGTACTCGTTATCGCCCAAATAGATGGCAACGTGGCCGGGGAAGAAGAGCAAATCCCCCGTTTTTGCGTCCTTAAGCTCTATATTCTTAAGGGCGGGGGTCTTATCTACGTTGGCATCCCTGTGGATAACCACGCCGTTCATATAGTAAGACATAAAGGCAAGACCGCTGCAGTCAATGCCGCCAACGGTTTTGCCGCCCCAGCGGTAGCCGCTGCCCAGATAGAGCTTTGCAGTTTCGATAACTGCCGCCCTAAACTCCTCTTCGGTGCGGGTGCGGTTGACTTCCTCTATGGTTTTTATGTTTTTGCGGTGTATGTAGTAGGTTTTGCCGTCCATGGCAAGTACGGGGGCGTAGCGCTCGGTGCCGCCCTCCTCAAGCACTTGGATTTTAGAACCACGGGGGATGCAATAGCCTGCAAGCAGGCAGTTTTTGGGCTCTTGCAACAGGTCGCCAAAGCCGCTTGTTACCACGTGGGTGGGGGCGTAGTCGCCAAAATACAGCTCGCTCTTAAGGCAATAGCCTTCGTAGCCGTACTCTGCCCTGATGCGGCAAAAGTCGCCGGCATCCTCCAAAACCTCAAAGGACTGACCGTAGAAGGACTCGTCCGTATGCTCGGTATTAACGTCTGCCTCTTTGTAAAAATGGCAAAGGGGAACTGCAAAATAACCTTTCATGATGTTTTTCCTTTCAAAAAGGTAATAATTACTAAGTTTAAACCCACCTTACAAGCACAAAATATAGCCGAAGGAGTGTTTTTATGAGAAAAATTTGTTGCCTGCTGCTGGCACTTGCTTTTATACTGCACCCCCTGCAGGTAAAGGGGGCAGAAATACAAAATTGGTATTTCAGATTTGACGGCGCCGACCAAAGACCCACGGTTATGGGCGGCAGCACCCTACCCGACCAATACGGCGCCCTGTATATGGGCAACGCCGAGGAAAAGGTGATATACCTGACCTTTGACGCCGGCTACGTTAACGAAAACGTAAACAAAATACTGGATACGCTGAAAGCCCACCATATAAAGGCGACCTTTTTTATTTTGCCCGCAGTGGTGCAGTACAGCCTGCCCACGGCGCAGCGGATGATTGATGACGGCCACCTTATATGCAACCACAGCACCACCCACCGCAATATGGGTAAAATAACCCGTATTGAGGACTTTAAAAAGGAGCTTACCGATACGGAGGAGATATTCCGCCAAGCTACGGGGAAGGAAATGGCTAAGTTCTTCCGTCCGCCGGAGGGGGCTTTTACCGAGGACACCCTGCGCTTTTGCAAGGAGCTGGGCTACACGCCGGTATTTTGGTCCTTTGCCTATGCGGATTGGGATAACGGCAAACAGCCGAATCTTGAGGATGCAAAGCAGAAGATACTGTCCCGTGCCCACAATGGCGAGATAATGCTGCTGCACCCCAACTCTGCCACCAATGCGGCAATACTTGACGATGTAATCACCGCCTTGGAAGAAGAAGGATATACCTTCGCCACGGTGGACACTATTGTTTATCAAAACAAACAATAATGTCAACAACTAAGTTTGCCCTTATGGGCAAGTGAAGTTGCCTTCGGCGGTGAAGTTGCCTTCGGCAGTGAAGTTTACTGCGTAAGTGAAGTTTCGCCTGACGGCGAAGTTTGGCAAACTTAACCACTGTAAATAAACTGTATTTCCTGAGGATTCACTCCTCAGAAAATACACCTTGGATTTTTGCGAGTGCCGCTTATGCGGCGCGAGGCGCGAGCGAACAAAAATCAAAATCCCTCGTATCAAAATCGGGGCCCCCGTTGCGAACGAATGTGAGCAGTGGGGTGTTTATCCGGGGTCCCCGCCACGAACGCAGTGAGCAATGGGGTGTCACATGCGCCGCAGAAAATACACCTTTAAGTTTGCCCTTATGGGCAAGTGAAGTTGCC
>JAZUNS010000134.1:0-8546 GCA_045604285.1 Eubacteriales bacterium | reverse complement strand
TATGGTCTGCGCCCATTTATTAAGGGAGTCTATCTGCTTATGCTTGGTAACGACGGGCTGCACTACAGATATGTCCACTCCGAATTTTTCCATATTGGCTTTTATACCGCCTACGGTGCCGTCGTGGCAGGGAACGTATTTTCCTTTTGCGCTTTCAAAAAGACCGGCTATAGCCCTGGGAGCCAAAGCATCGGGAAAAGCGTGGGTATGTATATCTATAATCATGGTATCACTCCTTATCACGGGATATTGTACACCTAACAAAAACCGTTGTCAAACTTTTTAAAAAAAATTTCAAAATGGGTATTGACAAATACAAAAAAAGAAGTATAATGTAAATGTTCGCTGTTACGGACACAATAAATTCTGTATGCGGCTGTGGCGGAACAGGCAGACGCGCACGTTTGAGGGGCGTGTGGGAGACCGTATGGGTTCAAGTCCCATCAGCCGCACCAGAAAAGAAACAACCTTTGTCTACCAGACAAAGGTTGTTTCTTTTCAATGAAATAAATCCCTGGCGGGATTTGTGAAATAACGCTTTGCGTTATGAAATAGCTGACGCTATGAAATACGCGACTCGCGTATGAGGGATTTATTTTATTTCACATTTTGCCGCCAAGGCAAAATATTTCATAATCCGCAGGATTATTTCATATTGCGTAGCAATATTTCATTAAGTGCATTATAATGTCCATAGAGGTGAGGATTATGAAAGAAAACAAACTCGTCGATTTATCCATGGATTTTGCCATTAAGATAATTAAACTCTGCGAAACTATCAAAGGACATTATTCTCTTGTTAATCAGTTGGAGCGCTCTGCAACCTCCATCGGTGCCAATATTCACGAGGCTAATTATGCCCATGGAAAGCCCGACTTTATTGCAAAGTTGCAAATTGCCTTAAAAGAGTGTTACGAGACGGAATATTGCCTTGAATTGTTTGTGAAAACCGATATTCTGAATAGAGATACAGCTATAGACCTATATAATCAGTGTGGAACGATCCGTCGTATATTGATTGCCTCTATCAACACCGCAAAGGAAAATGTGAAATGAAGAAATCAGCACTTTATTTTGTTGTTACACTTGTTCTTGTTTTTGCTCTTTCCGCGTGTTCATTTCAATATAGAGAAGAAGATTTTTTAGGAAAGTCATCTGCCGAGATCGTGGCTGAATTTGGTGCGTTCGATTGTGTGACAACGCTTGTAAGCGGCGATGGTTTATATAGGAACTGCCGATGTGGATATACGATAAAGGAACCTAAAGTCGGTTTTTTAGGAACTTCTCCGGAGATTTTGTTTTTCATTAGTTTTGACGAAAACGGCATTGCAACAAAATGTGAGGAAGGATATCGCCCCGGCGGCTGATTATTAACACTACTTTTAGTCTTTTTTACCCCCACTTATACACCGTTTAGTCGCTCTTTCGCAGAAAACAAAAGGAGTAAATAATGAGCTTTAAGCTGAAAAAATTGATACTTTCGCTGTGTACGGTATTACTTATCGTAGCGGCAATAGCTTTTAAAGGCTTTTTCTTTCAGAACCATACGGGCATTACCGTTTTTATAGCTGCATTTTTGGTGCTTAGCGTGCTTTGCGTTTTGTGGTGGCGTTGTCCCCATTGCAAAAAGGGGCTTGGAAGAAGCTTTTTCGGTGTAGACTATTGCCCCCGTTGCGGCAAAAGCCTTGATGACTAAATAATGCCGGATACGCCTATTATTATAAGTATAACGCCGCCCAATATAGAAGCTTTGCAGGCGAGCCCCGTGCCAAATCGTTTGCCTATGGCAACCCCGGGCAAACAAATTGCAAAGGTTACGGCGGCAATAATAAGGGTTGAGCCCAAGGCTTGAAGGAAATTATACTCCGGTATTTTAAAGCCTACGGAAAGTGCATCTATCGAGGTCGCCACGCCCTGAGCAAGCAGGGCAGTAAAGCTTACTTTTTGTAAAGAACATTCGTCCTTGTTTTTTATACCTTCCATAATCGATTTTGCGCCGATGGCAAAAAGCAACAGCAGCGCCGCCCAGGGAATAAAGGGCTTTATTATTTCAAAAACGCTTGCGGCTGTATGAACGCACAGCCAGCCAAGCATTGGCATAAGCCATTGGAAAAATGCAAAGCACAGAGCAATGCCTATCATTTTGCTTTTTTTCATGCGCGGCTCAGATAAACCGTTTGCAAGGGAAGCGGAAAAAGCATCCATTGCAAGTCCTACGCCTATCCAGGCACTGCTTAAAATAAATTCTGTCAAAAAGGTCACCTCGGCTATAACGATTACAACATTATAACATTATTAGCTGTTGCTGTCAACTTTTATGCCGATACGGTAAAAGTTTGACAGAAAAAATAAAATTTTTTAAAATTACCTATTGCAAAAACAAAAAAGATGTGTTATTATGGCTGAGTTAAAAGATTTAAATTATTATTAGGAGGTGAGTTGCTTGCCTAACATTAAGTCCGCAAAAAAGAGAGTAAAGGTTACCGCAACTAAAACTTTGCGTAACAAGATGGTTAAATCTGCTCTTAAGACTTCTATAAAGAAGTATGAGGCTGCTCTCGCAGACGGCAATAAGGTGCTTGCCGCTGCTACCTATAAGGAAGCTGTTGCTATGATCGACAAGTCAGTTTCCAAGGGCGTTATGCACAAGAACACTGCTGCAAGACGCAAGAGCCGTTACACTCGTTTGCTTAACGGTATAGCTTAAGTTTGACAAGTACGCAAAAACCTGCGGTTTAAGCCGCAGGTTTTTTGTTTTTTGGCGTTTGCTTTGCAAAAAAAGCTTTACTTTGCCACTAATGTGTGGTAAAATCAACCATATATATGGTTTTTTGAAAGGGTTTTGTATGAAGCTGTACAGAATTTTATGTTTATTATTTGCACTGTTGCTTTCGGCAACTCTTTGCGTTACTTCGGTTGCGGCTGAAAACAGTGAGGAATCCGCACCTGCTGATACCGGCACAACGGCAGGCTTTACGGTTTCTTACGGGTACAAGCCGCTTGTAGCATCCAACGGTGTTTCCGCTGCCAGATACGTAAAGGGCACTACCCCCCCTTCCGAGAAAGTACCGGCAGGCGGCAGTCACACCGTAGCTGATAACGAATACAAGTTCCGTGACTATATTTTTGCAGGCTGGTCCTGCAACGGTAAGATTTACCGCCCCGGCGAGGTTATTTATAACATCCAAAGCGATATGAAGCTTATTGCCACCTGGCGCAGATGCCCCGTGGATGGCATAAAGGTTGTGGGCGTGCTTAGCTATGGTGATACGGCGGTCAACGTAACCGTTGGCGAAACCGTTACCCTTAAGGAAGGGCTTTGGAAGTCCTCCGACGGCAAAATTCTTTCCGGCGGCAGTCGGTTTTTAATGTCCTTTACCACCGTAAAGCTTGAGAAAATCGACGTTGCAGAGGCGGAAAGCTTTAAAGTAAGCTATAACGGCAACGGCGCCCAGGGCGGCACCCAGTGCGAGTTTAGAGTTCTTGCCGACGGCAGCTTTAAGGTGGACGGCTGTTACGGTCAGCGTGATGGCTATAAGTTTATCGGCTGGCAGGACGGTGAAGGCCGTGTATACCTTGCCGGCGATACCTGCATAGTTAAGGGCGATACGGTGCTTACCGCCAACTGGCAGGAAAGCAGCAAGCCTGCCCCCGATTATTGCTCCGTAAGCCTTTCGGCAGGGGAGGGCGGCACCATAACGCCTGACGGAAAAACAACGGTTTTAAAGGGCGATACGGTAGAGTTTACCGTAAGTGCCTCCAAGGGCTACAAGCTTTCTTCCGTGATTTGCGACGGGGAAGAGCTTGGCACCGGCGGCACCTATAAAAAGACCGTTAACGCAGATATGACCGTTACCGCAAAATTTGAGTATGTCGGCGGAAATGAGGTTTCTACAGAAAGCTCTGTACAGGATGAATCCTCTGCAGAGGATAGCTCTGTGACCGAAAGCCAAGAAAGCTCAAAGCCTGAGGAAGAAAGCGACGATACAAGCGTTGCGGAAAGCCAAGTTACAAGCGAGCCTGACGATACCGATAAGGATGACGACGGTGGTGACAGAAAGGTACTTATAATACTTATATGCGTGCTGTTTATAGTTGCCGGCGGTTGGTTTGCGGCGATCTCCGTGCTTAACAAAAAGAAGAAAAATAAAAAGAAAAAATAAACGTCAACTGTAAATGTAAAAAGGGTCGGGGAAAAGTCCCCGACCTTTTTTTGTAACTATCTTATCTGACCGTTACCCTCTATAATGTACTTGCAGGTTGTTATGGCATCGGGCCCCATGGGACCTCTTGCATGGAATTTTTGGGTGGATATACCTATCTCGGCACCAAAGCCAAATTCTTCTCCGTCAGTAAAGCGTGTGGATACGTTAACGTAAACCGCTGCCGCATCTATTGCCGCCGTAAAGCGTTCCGCCGCCTTTACGCTGTCGGTAACGATAAGCTCGCTGTGCTTGGTGTTGTGGCTGTTTATGTGGGCTATTGCTTCTTCAATATCCTCCACTATCTTAACGGACATAATATAATCGTTGTATTCCGTATAGTGGTCTTCGTCGGTTGCGGGGGTAATATCGGGCAATATTTTAAGCGTCTTCTCACAGCCCCTAAGCTCAACCTCCGGCATGCGGGTGCGAAGTGCGGGCAAAAACTCAGCCGCTATCGCTTTATCAACAAGCAGGCTTTCCGCCGCATTGCATACGGAGGGTCTTGCGGTTTTTGCGTTATAAACCAGCTCCAGCGCCATGTTAAGGTCTGCGTTTTTCTCAACGTATACGTGGCAGTTGCCTGCCCCCGTTTCTATAACGGGCACCGTTGCGTTATCCACAACTGCTCTTATAAGCGATCTGCCGCCCCTGGGTATAAGCAGGTCAACAATGCCGTTCATGGTCATAAGTCGGTTGCTGCTTTCCCTGGTGGTGTCCTCAACTATTTGTACGCAATCCTCAGGCAGGCCCGCCTCCTTTAGTGCGCTTCTTACCGAATTAACAATTGCCGTGCTGGAAAGCACAGCCTCTTTACCGCCTCTTAAAACACACACGTTGCCGGACTTTATGCAAAGTGCCGCCGCATCTGCGGTAACGTTGGGGCGTGCCTCGTAAATTATGGCGATAAGCCCTATGGGAACTTTTACTTTTTTAATACGCATACCGTTGGGGCGTGTCCATACCTCACCGCCGCCCAAGGGGTCGGGCAGGGCGGCAACCTTCCTTAAAGAGGCGGCAATACCCTTTATTCTTCCTTCATCCAAGACAAGTCGGTCTATAAGAGTTTTGCGTATGCCTGCGGCAACGGCGTTTTCCAAATCCCGTGCGTTGGCACTTAAAATTTCGGCGGCGTCTCTTTCCAGCGCATCCGCCATAAGGCTGATTGCCTTGTTTCTTAAGCCGCCCTCAGATGTGGCAAGTATCGGAAAAACCGATTTTGCCGCCGTACATTTATCCATTAAAATATCGCTCATAACAATTAACCCTCCGTATCAAACAGTGTTCCCTTAAAGGTGCCGTCAAATATATCGTACAGAATATCGGGATTACCGCCGTTGGCAACAATCATGGGTATGCCGTTTTCCGTACACATCTTTGCCGCCTTAAGCTTTGCAGCCATGCCGCCCGTACCTCTTTCGGTGCCTGCGCCGCCGGCTTTTTCTTCCAGCTCGGCAGTTATTTTGGGCACGTAGGGAATAAGGGTTGCGTTGGGATTGGTTTTGGGATTATCGTTATAAAAACCGTCAATATCCGTAAGGTTTACTATAAGGTCGGCCTTGCAAAGCAAAGCAACCACGGCGCCCAAAGTATCGTTTCCGCCGTATTTTATTTCATCAGAGGATATAGTATCGTTTTCGTTAATAATGGGTATACAGCCCAGCTCTATAAGCACCTTAAGCGTGGATTCCGCATGGTGGCGGCGGACCTCGTCATCGGTAACGTCCCTGGTAAGCAAAAGCTGTGCTACCTTGTGGCCGTAGCCTGCAAAAAGGCGGTTGTACATATCTATAAGCTCACATTGACCCACAGCCGCCGCCGCTTGCTTTTCCTCGGTAGAAAGCCCGCCGTGCTTAAGCCCTATTTTGCCAACTCCGCAGCTTATTGCGCCCGAGGAAACCAAAACAACGCTTCTGCCGCTGTTTTGCAGGTCAGAAAGGCATTTTACCAGCCCCTCTATTCTACGCAGGTTTATGTAGCCCGACGGATAAGTCAGGGTGGAGGTGCCAACCTTTATTACAATCAGCTTCGCTGCGCAAATTTTTTCTATATTCATAAAAATACACCGCTTTTCTAAAAAAATACTTTATCTTTTCCGTATATTATACTATAATATATTTATATTTGTCAATTATAAAATCAAGAGGTACATTAAATGTTTAGTAAGCATATCGTATTGGCAAGTGCCTCCCCCCGCAGGAGGGAGCTGCTTGCAAGCTTTGGCTTTGATTTTGAGATTTTTTCGTCCCAAGCCGATGAAAGCGGGGTAGAGCATTTTGCCCCCGCCGCCGCCGTTAAAGAGCTTGCCCTGCGCAAGGCGCTTTGGGTAAAGGAGCGCAGACCCGACGACGGCAGCATTATCCTTGCGGCTGATACCCTTGTTGCCTTGGATGGCGAGCTTTTGGGTAAGCCCGCCGACGAGGAAGACGCTTTTAGAATGCTTAGTGCCTTGTCCGGCACAAACCATCAAGTATATACGGGCTTTGCCATACTTTGCGGTGATAAGGTCATTGCCGAGGCGGAATGCACCCAGGTGTTTTTCCGCCCACTGGATGAGGATGAGATAAAGGCGTACATAGCCACGGGCGAGCCTATGGATAAGGCAGGCGCCTACGGTATACAGGAGCAGGCGGGTATCTTTGTCCGCCGCATAGAGGGCGATTATCTCAACGTATTGGGGCTGCCCGTGTGCAGAATATACGAGCTGCTAAAGACTTTTGATAAGTAAACCCGAAAGGAAGGTGACGGCGTAATGCACGTGCTTGCTTTAATCGTTTTAATATCGGGCATAGGCGGCGCCAACTTTTATTTGGCAAAAAGAATACATCAATGCCTGGCGGTGTTTTTCACCCAACTTCGATTTGGCTACGTTTTAGGTGCGCTGCTGCTTCTGACTGCCGTTACCGTCCTCGGCGTGGCGGGATCGTTTTTCCCTAACGGAATAAAGCATACGGTATCTGCAATAGGCTCCTATTGGATGGGCATTTTTATCTATCTGCTGTTATTTACCTGCCTTGCCGACCTTGTTGTCGGCGTGTGCCGTCTGGTGGGTGGTGGATTTGCCGCCGCTGATATGTTTAAGCCCGTAACCTATGGGGTGGGCATCTTGCTTGCCGCAATAACCGTGGTATACGGCTTGGTCCACGCAGGGCAGATAAAGCACGTGTCCTACGATATCTCCCTCAATAAGGAGGTAGGCGAGATGAACGTGGTTGTAATAAGCGACCTGCACCTGGGTGCCGTGGGCTCTGAACGTAAGCTTGCCAAGGCGGTGGAAGAGATCAACGGCTTAAAGCCCGATCTGGTGTGCATAGCGGGGGACTTTTTCGATACGAGCTTTTCCTCAATACAAAACCCCGAAAAAGCCATAGAACAGCTTAAAAAGCTATCTGCTACCTACGGCGTTTACGCCTGCCTGGGCAATCACGACGGCGGCAAAACTTTAAACCAAATGACTGCGTTTTTAAACCGTGCGGGCGTGGTATTGCTTAACGACGAATACAGAATAATAGATGGCAGAGTGATTTTGGTGGGTCGTCCCGACGCCTCCCCCATAGGCGGCTACGGCGATATGGCAAGGGCAGAGTACGCCACGGTAATAGCGGGCGTCGATCAAAGCCTGCCCGTTATCGTTATGGACCACAACCCCGTAAATATCAAAGAATACGGCACCGACGCAGACCTTATCCTTTGCGGGCATACCCATAAAGGGCAGATATTCCCCGCAAGTCTGGTTACGGATATGATGTATACCGTAGACTACGGCTATTATCGCAAGGACCAAAGCTCTCCCCACGTTGTGGTGACCTCCGGTGTGGGAACCTGGGGGATGCCTATGCGTGTTGGCAGCGATTGCGAGATAGTCACAATAAAATTCAGCTAATATCGGTAGTTGTGCTAATTAAGTCAAAAAAGCTTGTGAAGGTAGGGAATGCCCCCGTTCACAAGCTTTTTTAAATAGGGTATTGCATTTGAAAACCGAGTGTGCTAAAATAAAAATGCGACACAAATTAATACTACAACACTATAAAAAGGTGCGTTTTTATTTGGCAAAAACGTGCTATCCTTTTTCGCACTTTTTTTGTGTTGTAAAGTTTGTGTCGCAGCAAGCGGAGGTGCGTTTTTCGGTGCGCAGCTTCGGCTGCGCACTTTTTGTTTTTAAGGAGGAATAAAAATGAGCAATCAAATTACCGCGGTTAATCCTAACGGACTTTCAAAGCTTCAGCTTGGTGAGTACGTTAACCAAATGGCAAGGCTGGAGCGTGACATCTACGCTTTGGAAGAAACCGAAAAGCAGCTAAGGCAGGATATCAAGGACAAGCATAACGAGGCAGACGGCGTACG
>JAZUNS010000133.1:0-9861 GCA_045604285.1 Eubacteriales bacterium | reverse complement strand
AAAAAAGTGTTGCAATGTGTCGGCGAATGTTGTATAATCGTAAAAAATATTATGTACGACGTTTGCAGAAGAAGCTTTATGCTGCCGAAGGAGTAACGCTCTCAGGCTTCCGCTTTGCGGAAAGGGACTGTAAACTGACATAACTTTGGAGAAGCTCATTAAATTGAGTGCCGAAGGTGCAAGGCGATTTTACGCTTAATCTCTCAGGCAAAAGGACAAAGTTTATTACTAAAAATCGGTATCTTTGTATTTCTTTGTTTGTAGTTTGGCGGTTTGCGCTTTGCGCATACTGCTATTTTTTTATTTTAAGGAGGATGAAGCTTATGTCTTTCATCGAAAAAGTTACCGAAATTAACGATGTGATTCACAGTCATATTTGGGGTTGGTTCGGTCTTGTACTGCTTATAGGCACGGGTATCCTTATGACCTGCTGCACCAAGTTCTTTCAGGTAACCCACGTGGTGCATTGGTTTAAAGAAACCATAGGCACTCTGTTTAAAAAGGACAGCGCCTCTACCAAAAAGACGGATAAACAGTCCATCTCTCAGTTTCAGGCGCTTTGTACAGCTTTGGCGGCTACGGTTGGCACGGGGAACATTGCAGGCGTAGCTGCGGCAATAGTTATAGGCGGCCCCGGTGCCGTTTTCTGGATGTGGGTTGCCGCATTTTTCGGCATGATGACCAATTATTCCGAAAACGTTTTGGGTATATTTTTCAGACGCCGCAACAAGGACGGCGAATGGTCCGGCGGCGCAATGTATTATCTTAAGGACGGCTTGGGCAAAAAGAAGGGCTTTAAGACTGTAGCATCCGTTCTTGCGGTGTTGTTTGCCTGCTTTTCAATCCTTGCATCCTTCGGTATCGGCAACATGGGTCAGGTAAACAAGATAACCCTTAATATTCAGTCTGCATTTTTTGCCGATACAGACCTGGGCTCCTTTTTGGGTATGCCCGTTTTGGGACTTATAATAGGCCTTGCTTTGGTTTTGCTGGGCGGCCTTATCATTATCGGCGGCTTGCAAAGAATAGCCTCCTTTGCAGAGCGTGTAGTGCCTTTTATGGCCATCGCCTATATTATCGGCGCTCTTATCCTTATGTTTATGAACATAAATAAGGTAGGGGATATGTTCGGTGCAATCTTTAAGTTTGCGTTTACCGAGCGCGCGGCATACGGCGGCGTGGCAGGTACCGTAATTCTGGGTATGACCCAGGGCTTTAAGCGCGGCGTATTCTCTAACGAGGCAGGCCTCGGCTCCTCCGTTATGGTACACAGCTCCTCCAACGTTAAAGAGCCCGCTCGTCAAGGCATGTGGGGTATCTTTGAGGTGTTCTTCGATACCATGATAGTTTGTACAATGACGGCAATAGTTGTCCTTTCCTCCGGTTATATCGACCTTGCAACCGGTAACCCCACTGTTGCAAAGCTTGACGATTCCACCCTTGTTTCCAAAACTTTTGGCGACGTTTTCGGCGTAGCGGGCGAATGGTTTATAGCCATAGCAATGCTTTTGTTTGCCTTTACCACGGTGCTTGGCTGGTCTCAGTACGGCTCTAAGGCTGTAGAATATCTTTTCGGTACCAAGGCAGTAAAGGTATATAAGGTTATCTTCGTGCTTATGATAGCTTCCGGTGCGGTTATGACTTCCTCTTTAGCTTGGGATATCTCCGATACCTTCAACGGCCTTATGATGGTGCCTAACCTTATAGGCGTTGTGGCAATGTTCCCCCTCGTTATGAAAATAACCAAAAATTATATCGACAGAAAGATAAAAAACAAGGACGTTGCCCCTGTGCTTTCCTACGATCCCCAGCTTCAGAAAGAAGCGGAAGAAAATTTGAACAAATAGGTAAAAAACTATACACAAACGGCGGTTTTGTGTTATAATGAAGCCATACTAAAGGATTATGAAAGGAAAAACATTATGAAAAGAGTAGCAGCAAGCGTTTTAGCCATACTTTTGTCCTTGATTATGGCTGTTGGTTGTTTGCCCGCAGGCGCCGTATTCCTCGGTGGCAGCAGTGTGGCAGATTTTACCGTTACCTTTGCCGAAACCCATCAGCTTGGCGAAGGCTTGGTTTATAACCAATTTAACTTTAAGGATAGCTCCGGTGTAGAGCAAACCTGCTTTACTATGGAGTTTAACCCCACCACCAGCGATTTCCGCAGCTACGTTTATCACGCTCAGGCAAGCCACGGCTACACCATAGTTGATGACGTGGAAAGCGCACGTAAAGAGGGGCTTGACGTTTACGCAGCCATCAACGGCGACTTCTTCTCTATGGAAAGTGCAAACTACGGTACGCCCATCGGTATTTACGGTACCGCAGGCAGACTTACCGTAGCCTCTGTTGGCCATTCCGGCTACAATCTTGTTATAGATGAGGACGGCAGGGCTGACGTTATAAAGAGCAAGCTGGTTTACGGCCTTACCATCGGCGGCACTAACTATAATACCAAGCTTACCGCCGTTAATAAAAGAGCTACCAACTACGATACAAACTACGTTTACTATTTCGACCGCAACATAGGTTCCATTACCCCCACCTCTGCATCCCTTGCAAGAACAGAGCTTATCTGTACCGTAACCGAGGGCGCACTTACCGTGGGCGGCACTCTTAAGGGTACCGTAAGCAGCATTAATGCTACCGGCGGCTCTGTTATCGGTTCAGACCAGTTCGTTCTTTCCGGCGGCACCGATTTTGCCTCCGCTACGGTTGGTACCGAGGTTGTTATTACCCTTGCAGAATCTGTTGAGGATTCTAAGGAAGCAATGGAAAACGCTTCTCACTTCATCTCCTGCCACCAGGTTATGAAGGTTGACGGCTACGACCGTTGGGCAAGCGGTGACCTTGTCAACCCCGGCCTTTCCGAGCAGTTTGCACAGCGCAGCGTTGTCGGCATTAAGGCAGACGGTACTATGATTTACCTTGTTTGCGATGGCAGAAAAACCACCGAAGCAGGCACCAACGGCTTCGATTACGATATGTTAATGGAAGTTATGAGCGCCTACGATTGTACCGATATTATTAACTTCGACGGCGGCGGTTCCACCGCAGTTGTTCTTGGTGAAAGAGACGGCAAGGAAAGCTACGAATTTATAGGCGCAGGCACCGGCACCGGCAGAACGGTTGCAAACTCTATACTTATCGTTCGTGACCCCAAGGCAGACCCTCTTCCCGAGGAAAGCTACGAGCCCATCGTTGATAAGCCCGGTACCGAGCTTCGCAACGTTGCAATAAACAAATCCTACAGCATCGTACAGTACGGTGCCAGCGAGCCTACATATCTTTCTACCGTTCAGGGTGACCCCACCGGCAGAAAGCTTACCAACGGCAAGTATCGCACCCCAGAAAACGCTTCTGACGCTTTAACTCTTGCCTGCATGGGTACAAAAATTCAGCTTCACGTGGCAATGAACCTTGAAAAGGCAAGGGACGATATCCGCAGCATCGTATGGCGCGGCGTGTCCACCGTTAACAGCAATTCTTTCCGTACCGATAACGTTATAGTTTACGTTTCCGACGACGGCGAAAATTGGGGCCCCTCCATTGCCGGCGAGGTAATGAAGAAAGAAACCGACATTGACGGCGTTTGCGACATTGCCTATATCTTTAAGGAAGCGCAAAGCGGTCAGTACGTAAAGCTGGTATTTGGTAATTCAAGCTCTGCCATTGCCTTTGACGAAATTGAGGTTAACGCAATGGTTGACGAAAACGAGCCTGTTGAAGAGCCTCTTCCCGAGGATGAAACCAACCTGCCCGCAGAGCAGCCCTCTGAAACCTGCGTTAACGTAGCCCTTGGTAAGAGCTATACTCTTACCTCCAACGGCACCGTTCCCTATAACTTCTACGAAACCACCAAGGATCCCCGCTACTACAGCGCAACCACAGCCGAGTCTTCTCCTCAAAAGCTTACCGACGGTAAGCTTGGTACAGAGGGTAGCTTTAACGATGGCTGTACCCTCGGTATACGCAGCGGCACCAGTGCGGCTATTGAGATAATCATTGACCTTGGCGAGGTTGTAGAAGAAATCGAGTTTGTTCAGTTGCTTCAAATGATAGATAACGCAGGCAGCTTCGGCAAGCTTTCCTCTGCAGACGTAAGCTACAGCGTTGACGGTACCGAATATACCCTCGGCAGCTTCAGGATTAATACCGAAGCAGTACAAAACACCCATTACCACAACCTTACCCTTCAAAGCAACCGGCTTATTACTGCAAGATACATAAAGGTTAGCTTCCTCACCCCCAAGTTCCTGTTTGCTGTGGGCGAAATTACCGTGTATACTGCAGCAGAAGAGGTTGTTGAGGATCCCATCCTTTACGGCGACGTTAACGGCGACGGCAAGGTAACTTCTCTTGATGCGGCACAGATCCTTAAGCATGACGCTATGATGATCACCATCGAAGGCGATTCTCTCGTAGCTGCAGACGTTACCGGCGACGGCAAGGTTAACTCCCTTGACGCTGCACAGATCCTTAAGTACGACGCATTTATGATAGACAAATTCCCCGTAGAGGCCAATGCTTAAATATTAAACAATTCGGCGGGCAAAAGCCCGCCGAAAAATTTTTTTAAAAAATACAAAAAAGGTATTGACAAGGGAAGAGGAATGGTGTATAATCAAATCACACCAAAAAGGTAGTGTTTAGGAGGGCGCCATGAGAATTACTCAAGAGGCTGACTACGCCTTAAGAATAACAAGCGTTTTGGCGCTTAGTAATACTCCCGTCGGCGCACCGCAAATAGCCGATACCGTCCACACCCCGTCCCGCTTCGCCATGAAAATATTGCGCAAGCTGGCACTTAAGGGGGTTGTAAAATCCACAAGGGGCGTAACCGGCGGCTACAGCTTAGCTATCCCGGCTAACGAGCTTAGCCTTAAGCAGGTTATTGAGGCAATCGACGGCGAAATACTTATAAGGCATTGCCTGTGTGATGAATACGTGTGTTCCCATAACGCAAACAAAGCTGCCTGCAGGTTTCACAACGTATTCAGCCGCCTTAACCAAAAGATAGTTCAAAGCCTTGAAGGCATTACTATATTGGATATGGTAGATACCCAAATCCCCGTTGAAGCGCTTTTAAATAAATTAATATAAATCAACTTATTGGAGGAAAAAACAATGAAACAGTACAGATGCAAAGTATGTGGAGAAATCATCAATTCCGATCACATTCCCGAAATGTGCCCCCGTTGCCGTGTTACCGGTGATGACAAGTTTGAAGAAGTAGTAGCTGATAAGATGTCCTGGGCAGCAGAGCATATCCTTGGCGTAGCTAAGGACGCTCCCGAAGCAATCAAGGAAGGTCTTCGTGCAAACTTCATGGGCGAATGCTCTGAGGTAGGTATGTACCTTGCAATGGCAAGAGTTGCGGCAAGAGAAGGCTATCCCGAAATCGCTCTTTACTGGGAAAAGGCAGCTTTTGAAGAAGCAGAACACGCCGCTAAGTTTGCAGAGCTTTTGGGTGAAGAGCTTACCGACTCTACCAAGAAGAATCTTGAAATGCGCGTAGCAGCAGAAAACGGTGCAACCCAGGGTAAGTTTGAGCTTGCAAAGATGGCAAAAGAGCTTAACCTTGACGCTATCCACGATACCGTTCACGAAATGGCACGTGACGAAGCCCGCCACGGCAAAGCCTTCGAAGGCCTGCTTAAGAGATACTTCGGTTAATAAGGTACATAATAAAAAGGACAGAGCCTTAGGCTCTGCCGCAGACCGCTGACAAAGGCGCATAGCACGAAAAAGAACAAAAACAGCAAATATTAAAGAAGAAAGTTCGGGGGCAAAACCCCCGAACTTTCTGCAAAATGTTGTGTTTTTCCGTTCAAAACGAACTTTGGCTTACAGTACTCTTGTACAGCTTTCGCCTCGGTTCGTCTTGTCTGTGCTCTGTTCTTTTAAATTGAAGCTTATTAATTATTTATCTGCTTTGTTAAGGCTTAATGCGTTAAGAGCTGTAGCAGCAATACCCACAAAGGAGAAGAGGAAACCGATAAACCATGCAAAGGTTACGCCAACGTTGGTGGTGTAGTACAGGTCAAGAGAGCTTAATGCATCATAAGACTTGCCGGTGAAGGTTGCAAACCATACAATGATGAAAGCGATGAACATAATGCTGAAGAACAAGCCCTGGCATATAAGAAGAGCCTTTTCGTTCTTCTTGTACAAGGAAGCTAAGAAGCAACCCAAATACAAAGCAAATGCCAAGAAAGACCACTGCAAAAGGTATTCAGCATAACCGATTCTGCGTTCGTTAAGCTCGCCGGTGTATTCAGAGTTACCGTAAATGCTGCTTCTGTCGGTTTTCAAGTAGTCCTTAATTCTGTCACTGTCGCTAAGCTCTTCTTTGTCTTCTTCAAGTTCTTCATAGTATTCCTTATAGTCGGTAGAAGTGATCTCGGACTTTCTTTCCGCTATAAGGTTTGAAAACTGCATAAGGAAAGTAACTATTGCCACCAAAAGAACTGCAAGCTTGAAAATCATAGACAGGTCGAATTGATTTAAAAGCTTTTTAAAATCAAAAGCGGAAGCGCTTTTAGCCTTGGTGACAGGCGCTTGGGGAATAGGGTTAGCTTCTGCGGCACACTGTGCGCAAAGCTCTTCGTTTTCGGTATAAGAACCGCATTTTGCACAATACATAACGTACCTCCAAAAATTTTATGCTCTATTATAGCATAATACGTTAATATCGTCAAGAGATATGCCTTTTTTCTGCGCACAAAAAAAGAAAAGAGTTTATGACAAGGGGCAGCGTTTTTGTAAGAGCCGCTCTTTGTATTCAAGTATAAAAAGGTTTAAGGGTGAAAAATATGAACACAAAAGAGCGCCATGCGCTTGAAAACATCAAAAGGGAATTAAAGACGCTGCCGGGGCATTTGGGCTTTTATTACAAAAATCTGGTCACCGGCTTTGAGTACGGCGTAGGTGAAGAGGAAACCTACCTTGCCGCCAGCGTTATAAAGCTTCCTTTGTTTCTTCACGTTCTAAATTTGCAGTCAAAGGGCAAGCTTTCTCTTAAGGATAAAATAGTTACAGAGCCTGCCGACAAGGTGCCAAGCTGCGGTGCGCTTAATTTGTTTACCGGTGCTGTAGAAACGGATATAGCCACCCTGTGCCGACTTATGATATGCTTAAGTGACAACACCGCCACCAATAGGCTTATCCGCCATTGTACCCTTGAAGGGGTAGACAGCGGCTTTACCTCGATGGGGCTTAGCAAAACCAAAATACGCCGTTATTTGTTTGACAGCAAGGCTTCTGCCGCAGGCATACAAAATACCATTTGCCCCAAGGAGCTGGGCGTGCTTTTAGAAAGCCTTTACCGTGGCGAATTTATCAGCCCGGAGGCAAGCAAATACGCCGTAAACGTACTGTTAGAGCAACAGATAAACCATAAGCTTGGGGGCAAATTGGGCGAAGCTGTAGCCATTGCCCACAAAACGGGTGAGGATGACGATCTAAGTAACGACGTAGGCATCGTTTTTGGTACAGAGCCCTTCGTAATCTGCTTTGCCGGTCACGACACGGACGTTTACCCGTGGGAGGACCTTATAAGGAGAGGGACCTACGAGCTGTATGCAAGTCGGTAATAACAAGACAAATAAAGAAAGCTTGTGAGAAGAACGAAATCTTCTCACAAGCTTTCAGACCGCTGACAAAGGTACAGAACACGAAAAATATAAAAAATCAATTACAAAAAAAGTTGAAAAGTCGGGAAAGCTTCCCGACTTTTCTGCAATTTATCGTATTTTTTCGTTCAAAACGAACCTCGGCTCACAGTACGTTAGTACAGTTTTCGCCTCGGTTCGTTTCGTCTGCACTCTTTCTCAGCACTCTGCCAAGCTGATGTCAGGGTTTGTCATCAGCTTGAACGCCTCTCTAAAAAAAGAGAGGCGTTATTTTGTATCAGTCTATTCGGTTTCGTTTTTCGTCCTTTATAAAGCTTCTTATGTTTTGGCAAATTTCTGAAAGGCAACGGTTGCGTGCCTCGTACGCCGCCCACGCCATGTGAGGCGTAAGGCAAAGGTTGGGCATATTGCGCAGGGGATAAAAGGGGTGATTTTCGGGCATGGGCTCGGTGCTGTATACGTCAATTCCCAAGCCGCCTATACGTCCTTCTGTCAAGGCTTCTGCCAAAGCGGCTTCGTCGGCAACGGCGCCCCTTGCTGCGTTAACTATTATTACACCCTTTTTCATAATAGCAATTCGGTTGCGGTCAATCAGCTTGTTGGTCCTTGCCGTAAGAGGAGTGTGCAGGGTTATAATATCCGCTTCTCTGCAAAGGGTGTCTATATCAACGCATTCCACACCGTCCACGGGGCTTTGCTTGCAAACAAGCAGCTTGCATCCGAAAGCGGCAGCTATATTGCCTACCTGCTTGCCTATGTTGCCGTAGCCCACAATGCCCCAGGTTTTTCCTCTAAGCTCGTAAAAGGGGGGCGCTACCTTGTTGGCAGCATTGGATCTGCTGTAATGCCCATTCTTAACAAAAGGCACATACTCTCCGTAGCGGCAAGCAAGGTACAAAACGCTTGCGACAGTAATTTGTGCCACGCTGTCTGTGGAATATCCTGCAACGTTGCACACGCCAACGCCGTGCTGTCGGCACGCCGCAACGTCAATATTGTCATATCCCGTAGCGGCAACGCATATAAGCTTAAGCCTTGGTGCCGAATCAAGGGCGGATTCACCTATTTTAACCTTGTTTACTACCACTATTTCCGCATCCCTTAGTCTGCTTGCAAGCTCTTCGGGCGGGGTGCTTTGGTATACGGTTACGGCGCCAAACTCTTCCAGTGCGTTAAGCTTAAGGTCATCCCCTAAGGTGCCTGCGTCCAAAACAACTACGTTCATATTCTTTCCTCCTCAAAGCTGTCGTAATATACTACCTCGTCCAAGGGGCGGTATTTAAAGTGCATCTCAAGGGGCTTTGCATCCTCCGACGGATAGCCCATAACCAATAGGGCAGTGGGCTCAACGTCCTCAGGGAGCTTAAAGGCTTCTTTTACAGCTGCAGGGTCAAAATGCATTACCCAGCAGCAGCCTACACCCTCGTTATGGGCAGCAAGCATCATGTGGGTCGTTACTATAGCTGCATCCACGGGGGAGGACAAAGCGCCGTCATAGGGTCTTTTCCAGCTTTCGGCTTTGTTGTGGCAAATAAGCATGGCGGTGGGGGCTCCAAACAGACATTTGGTGCATTTACTCAATTTGTTTATCGAATCATCCGTATTAAGCACAAGTATCCGTTGGGGCTGATAATTACAGCCCGTGGGCGCCTTGTGTCCCGCTTCGATAATTGTATCTATAACGTTTTGAGGTAAATGGCAGGGCTTAAAGCTCCTTACCGAATACCTTTCTGTAATCAACTTGGTAAAATCCATATAATACCTCCGTAATTTGCCTTGTCGGCGACACCCATAATTATAGCATATTGCGGTTTTTATGGCAATCGTTATTTTAAAACAAAAATAATGGCAGGATGCCTGCCATTCAAGCTGATGACAAAACTTGTCATCAGCTTGGCAGAGTGCTGAGAAGGAGTGCAGACGAAACGAACCGAGGCGAAAACTGTACAAAAGTACTGTGAGCCGAGGTTCGTTTTGAACGAAAAATACGATGAATTGCAAAAAAGTCGGGAAAATTTCCCTACTTTTCAACTTTGTTGTAATTGTTTTTTTATGCTTTTCGTGCTCTGTGCCTTTGTCAGCGGTGTGTAATGGCAGGATGCCTGCCATTATCTTCTTATAAAGCTTTTGCAATCTCCACAAGCTGCTTGCGGGAGGAAACACCTAACTTACCGTAGATGTTTTTGTTGTGGAACTTAAGGGTATTTTCCTTTATGTTAAGCTCTGC
>JAZUNS010000132.1:0-5301 GCA_045604285.1 Eubacteriales bacterium | reverse complement strand
AGGCTGTTAACCTTGCCGTCCTTATTAACGTCGCCCACCGCAACCTGGGTTGCGTTGAACTCTATAACCATAGCGTCATAACGAAGAACGTACGCTGCATCAAGGTTATCTACTTTATTATCGAAGTTAACGTCGCCAACCAAAAGGGGCTTGCTGTTTTCGCGCCATACGGCGTAAAGGGTTATATCGGAATCGATGCTGTAGGTAGAGCCAACTGCATAATACACCTTGTCTGCATCCTTTGTTTTTGCCCAGCCGAGGAAGGTATAGCCTTCTCTTACAGGGGTAGCAGAGCTGATAATAAGACCGATGCCCTGATACTTGGTCTGATCTGCGGGGGCGCCCGTACCGCCGTTTGCATCGTAGCTGACGGTGTAGGTGGGAACCTCTGCATCTGCGCTTATTTTTACGGTGCAGCTTGCACCTTCTGCGCCGAAGTTTTCAAAGCCCATAGCGTCAACAACCTTTAAAAAGTTGCCGTTTTCAATATCGTTATCAATGGTAATGGTAGCTTCACCCTCTGCCAAAGCGGTAAAGGTTATTGCAAAGCCCATTTGATTGTTTTGATTTACGTAATAATCGGAATTGCTGATCAAATCGCTTGCGCCGCAGGCCATGCTTAGCCAGTAGGGGCTTGCAGTTTTATTGGTAGGGCAAAGATTTACACCGGCGGTACCCCAGGAATCGGGATAGATGGGTGCAACCGAGGTAAGCTTAAGCTTAGCGGTATCGTAGGTAAGGGGAAGGTCGCAGCCAACCGCACCGTTGGGAACGGTCAAATCGTTAACGTATGCGTTTACGGTAAAGGAAGCACCGGGGCGCACGTCATTAACCTGGTCAAAGCCAACCTTTGCAGCAGAAAGGTAGGGGCCGGTGCTGTAGCCGTATGCCTCTATCTCGTCAAGGCTTACTACGTACTTATAGCCCTCGGTAGGGTGATAAGTATTAAAGGTAAGGCGCAGCTTAGCAACGCCGGAGGCAACCTCTTTAAAAGTAGCGGTTACGTCAAAATACTGGTCAACAACGGTATTCACATCCACCGCATAGGTAGGCGCACCGTCAATTGCCTGCTGGGTTTCGGTAAAATCAGCATAGCTGTATACCCCGTCTTCACCTGCAACCTCGATAGACACGATGTTTAGGTATCTGTTACCGCTTCTGCGCACGCTGCGAAGTACAACGGAATTGATAAAAGAAGGGTCCTTTAAAGTAAATTCAATAACGGTGCTTGAATAGGTGCCGCTTATTTCAACGGTGGTACCGGGGATACCGTAAAAATCGTTAAACTGTGCGCTGCCGTCACTACGCATTACGCCATCGGTAAGGCGGCTGTTGTCAGCATCGGTACACTCACCAAGGAAGCTGTTGTAATCAATGTACTGATAAGTTGCATCGGGAAGCAGGTTTTTGCCCACGTCAGCTGCACTTGCGGGTGCGGCAAGGGATATTGCGCTTGCGCACATAAGCAGACTTAAGAGGATTGCGATAGTTCTTTTCATTGTTGTTTCCTTTCGGTATATCTTTGATTCTGTCGTTAAAATTAATCTTCTTCAAAAAAGCTGTCAAGAAACGCAAGCTTTTGCTTATCAAAGTGCTTGCCGTGTTCCCTGCCGTTAACTCTTGTTAATCTTGTATCAAAATCCGCAAAGCAATCCTCAACCCTGTAGGGGATTGAGCGAGCCGTGAGGAAATCCGCTGCCGTTTTCAGCTCTGCCTTAAGCCAAAAGCCGTGGTCGATAACCGTACTTCTGCCAATTTTTTCGTTCTCTGCCGCAAGCATGAGAAAATACGAAATAATTGCTGCTTCGGTTGCCACAAGCTTCTCTCTTCCGGGGCATTCGCCGCCAAAAAGCTTATCGGTCAAATCGTCAACGCTTAAAAGCTGGGCGCCCGTCTCAGCGCAGATAGCCTTGGCACGGTAAGTTTTTCCCGACCCTATTCTGCCACGCATAATAAATACGCTCACAGCTTTATCAGCTCCCTTCCAAGACGTTTGGCATAACCAACGGTATATGCGGTTCCGCCGTGGTCGTGCCGCAAATAGCACACGCAAACGCCTGCAAAATTCACCATGTAATCGTTACGGCGAAACATACAGGACTCCTCATAGGTTTGGTTTACATAATGCACAACATCTGCCCTGTTGAGAAGGTCATTGTATACCGCCCTGTCTTTATCGCTCCATCTATCGGGCTGGCTTATGCAAGGGAGCGCCATTACAAGCCTTATAAACGGATACTTACTTTTTAGCTCTAAAACCGACAGCGCCGCCATGGTATCAAAGCCCAGGGCGCCGCCTGATATAAAGGCGACCACACCGCGGTTTATTAGATTTTCAATCTCTGCCAAAAGCTTTTGCTTAAGCTCGGCAAGCTCGGCTTTGGGGATAGAACGATGGCCCGTAAAGCAACAGCGCTGGCTTACCTCGTAGCGTGCCTCAAAACTGCTAAGCGTCATAGGTACCCTCAAGGCTGCGCTTGCCGTTTGAATCTATAACCCATTTTTCGTAGCTTACAGCCTTACCGTTTTGATATTTATACTTAAGCTCGCCGGTCTGTCTGCCGTTTTCGTCATACTCATAAACGGTACGGTCGGTGGTGAGCCCCTCTCCGTCAGAGGTGGTAACGGAGCTGTAATAGCCCTTATCGTTATACTCGTAAACCACCGAGCTTATAAGCGCATCCTTGCCGTTATATATATCCGTACGAACGTTGCGGCCTGCATCGTTATAGCTGTAGGTTTTGTAAGTGCTTACCTCACCCTTAACGTCGTAGGATATGCTTTTTATTTGCTTGCCGCTTTCGTCAAACACCGTGTTTAACACGGGGATATCGTTTTTGTAAACCGTTTTTGCGGTAATCGCACCGTTTTTGCCGTAAGTGTATTTGGTCTTTTCCGCACCCTTATAGGTTTGGCTGTAAACCGTGCCGGCTGCCTCGGTACAAAAGCTTTCGGAAACGAGGACGTTTTCCCCGTCATACTCTCTTATATAAGTACCGTCTGCTTCGTAGGAAATAATTACCGTATAAAGCAAAGAGTTATCCTCAGCGTGGCACATACGGGATATAATGCGCCCTTCTTTATCGCGGCTGATAAAATGACGCTGTCCGTCCGTACCGAAATATCCGTTTGCCTTAACCTTGCTTTGATCGGGTGCGCTTGTTACATCCGCATCGTTACCGCCGCAAGCGCCGAGACATAAAAGCAACAGCGTGGCAAATATTATAAAAGCCTTCTTCACAGCCGCCACCTACCCTTCTATAGGCAGAGGGTTGCCTGCCTCGTCATACTTTTCAACAAGGGTTATGGTATCCTCGCCGTACTCGTAAACCTCGTGAAGCTCAAAAACCTTGTCTTCGGTGTATTGAATTATCTCTTCACGCAAAAGATCACCGCTTACGGAATCAAAACTGCGGTTGACCATTATTATGGGGAACGACTCAAAATACTCACACTTTTCAATGCGTATACAGGTGCCGTTGCTGTCATAAATGCAGTTTGTATCTTCTATAAGCTTATTTTCCCCATCGTATTGGGCATAGTATTTTAACAAATCGTTTTCGTTATATTCAGACCTGGTTTTGCTTTTAAAATTACCGTTTTTGTCCTTTGTTTCGGCAATTATGCCGTAGCCTTCAACGGTATATAGGGTTTCGGTATCTACCTCACCCTTGGTGTTGTAGTTTGTCTGTTTTGTAATGTGACCGTCAGCACCGTAAACGCTTTGAACCTTTAATATACCGTTGTTGCCGTAGGTGCGCTCCTCCAGCAGCAGGCCGTAAGCGGTATAATCCCGCAGGATATAGCCGCCTTCGCACTCGGTCCTTGCGGTATATACAGCGCCGCCGTATTCTTCTGTACTTTCAACGGAAGAGTCTGTTTCTGTCACCTGCTCAGCCTCACAGCCGCAAAACACAACGGCAAGCAATGCCAGCGTTGCAAACACAAGGCGCTTTATCATAACAACCCTCTCCCCCTAAATACTACACTTACAAGTTATTATAATACACGGTTTAAGCGTTGTCAAGAAAAACAAAAAAACAATATATTCCTACTTGCAAAAATTCATACATAGATGTAAAATATATTTATTAGATGTTTTTTTGGAGGCTATGCGGTGAAAAAAGCTTTATTGGCATTCCTTACGCTTTGCATATCATTTATAGGCTTGTTTTTTGGGATTACCGATATATCTGACGAACCTTTCCACAGGTTAGAGGATGACCACCAAAGCTGCCAAGGGTTTTACATAACCTTTATCGACGTGGGGCAGGCAGATGCTGCGTTGGTGGCGTGCGACGGCGAATATATGCTTATAGACGGCGGCAACGTTGAGGACAGCAGCCGCATATACAGCTTTTTGACCGCTAAGGGCATAGCCACGCTTGAATACGTTATAGGCACCCACGCCCACGAGGACCATATCGGCGGGTTGCCTGCAGCCTTCAACGCTTGCAAGGTCAACGAGGTTTTTTGCCCTGTTGCGGAGTATGATACCACAGCCTTCAACAGCTTTAAAAATGCTGCGGATAAGCAGGGATTGGCTTTGACTATGCCCGAACTTGACAAAAAATACAGCTTGGGCAGCAGTACCTTTACGGTGCTTGCACCTCGGTTAAACTACGAGGATGCCAACAACACATCTATTGTTTTAAAGATAGAATACGGCGATACATCGTTTTTGTTTACTGCAGACGCCGAGCGGGACAGTGAGCAAGCCATGATAGATGCAGGCTGCAAGCTTTCTGCAGATTTATTAAAGGTGGGGCATCACGGCAGCAGTACCTCTACCTCCTACAGCTTTTTAAGAGAGGTTATGCCAACCTACGGAATTATCTCGGTAGGCAAGGACAACGACTACGGTCACCCCCACGACGTGGTAATGAGCAGACTTGAAAATGCCGACGTTACGGTTTTACGCACGGACGAGCTGGGGGATATTACTTGCTACAGCGACGGTCAAAGCCTAAGCTTTGACAACGGAATAAGCGCACCGGAAGCCGAGGAAAGCACGACAAAAACCATATATATCGGCAACAAAATAAGCAAGGTTCTGCACAGCGAAAGCTGCACGTCTTTGCCCGCAGAAAGAAACAGAGTGTACTTTAGCTCTGTGGAAGCCGCCGAGGCAGAAGGATACACGAAAAAATGCGACAACTGTAATACGTGATAAGATATGTAAACCCTGTAATCAGCTTGGCAGAGTGCTGAGAAAGAGTGCAGACGAAACGAACCGAGGCGAAAACTGTACAAAAGTACTGTGAGCCGAGGTTCGTTTTGAACGAAAAATTACGATAAATT
>JAZUNS010000131.1:0-19097 GCA_045604285.1 Eubacteriales bacterium | reverse complement strand
GGTGATTCGTTTTTTCGGGGACTTGACTTTTCGGAAATTTAGAGCATCTTTATTAAACCAAGCCGCAGGGCTAATATTTTGAAAGAGGTGCTTTTATGAAAATCCAAAAGCCATTGCCGGGGATTACCCTCGAAGAAACCGAAAGACAGCTTCACTACATGAACGCTGTCATTATGTTCAAGGAGATGCACTCCCGTGGTATCATCAATGAAAAAGAACTGCGTTTATGCAAGGAGGAGATGCTAGAAAAGTACAAACCGCCCCTTGATCCGTACAAAGATGAGGTGTAAAAACGGCTAAAAAAGTACGTTTGCACCCCCTTGGGTCAAAAAACGGGCATTTTGCACCCTCTACCCCCGAAAATCAAGCAAAATGCACCCCCTACCGATTTTTGTATCAAAATTAGCCGGTATCTTCAAATAAGAAGGATAGGGCTTTATGCCCTATCCTGCTTTTTTGCTAGGAATCAAACAATAGTCGCACTTCTATCTCCCTGCCAAACTATTTTTACATTTGAATTGTTTATAGCACTCAACGATTACAACACTTACCAGCGAAGCTATTTCCACATAGGCAAGAACACCCATCTGCAAGCTTTATTCCCTATCATTTTTTGAATGCTTATACAAAAGGCATTGACTTTTATACATTTAGTGTGTTATAATACTGTATAATTATCTCAATTAGGAGGGGAATTTATGAATGACACCTTGCAGATACTGATTGCCATGGTTATCTATATGGCTGCAGTTATCGTTATCGGCGTAGTTTACGCCAAGCGTGCCAACAAAAACTCTGAGGAATATTTCCTTGGCGGACGTTCTCTTGGCCCCTGGGTTACCGCTATGAGTGCCGAAGCATCGGACATGAGCGGCTGGCTGCTTATGGGTCTTCCCGGCGTTGCCTATTGGTGCGGTCTTGCCGATGCGGCTTGGACGGCTATAGGTTTGGCTGTTGGTACTTATTTCAATTGGCTTATCGTTTCCAAGCGTCTCAGACGTTACAGCGTACGTGCCAATAACTCTATTACTTTGCCTGAGTTTTTCTCTAACCGTTTTCGTGAAAAGAATAAGCACATTATGTTTATTGCGGCTGCGTTTATACTTATATTCTTCACCGTATATGCAGCAAGCTGCTTTGTTACCTGCGGTAAGCTTTTCTCTGCCCTGTTTGGTACATCCTATCAGCTTATGCTGATTGTTGGCGCCGTTTTTGTATTGCTTTACACTATACTTGGCGGCTTTTTGGCTGAGAGTGTTTCTGACTTTATGCAAGCTATAGTTATGCTTGTTGCTCTTTCCGTTGTAGTAATACTGGGCACCTCTGAGGCAGGCGGTCTTGGTGCGGTTGTTGATAACGCTAAAGAAATACCCGGTTTTCTTGATTTCTTTGGTCTTGCCACGCCCGTGCTTGACGGTGACAAAACACAAATCGTTGAGCAGGGTAAGCCCCTGTTTGGTGCGGCTTCTGATTACGGCTTGCTAAGCATTTGCTCTATGATGGCGTGGGGCCTTGGCTATTTTGGTATGCCTCAGGTTCTTTTGCGCTTTATGGCTATCCGTAAAGAGAAGGAGCTTACACGTTCCCGCCGGATTGCTATAATCTGGGTTGTTATCTCTCTGGCTGTTGCAGTGTTTATCGGTATCGTTGGCCGTCAGTTGTTCCCCGTTGAACATCTTACCAAGGCTACTGCAGAAAACATCTTTATCACCATGTCTGAATCTTTCCTGCCCCCCATTATTGCAGGCTTTGTAATGGCAGGTATTCTTGCGGCAACCATCAGCTCTTCCGACTCTTACTTATTGATTGCTGCTTCTGCATTCTCTAAGAACATATATCAGGGCATCTTTAAGAAATCTGCCAACGATAAGCAGGTAATGTGGGTTTCCCGTATTACTTTGTTGGTGCTTGCGCTTATCGGTATAGTTTTGGCGCTTGATGAAGACAGCGTAATATTTGATATCGTTTCCTTCGCATGGGCAGGCTTTGGCGCTACATTTGGCCCCTTGATGCTCTTCTCCCTTTTCTGGAAGCGCATAAACAAGCCCGGTGCTATTGCCGGCATGATTGGCGGCGGTGCCATGGTATTCTTCTGGAAGTTAGTGCTTAACAAACTTGGCGGAGTGTTTGAAATTTACGAACTGCTTCCCGCTTTCATTTTCTCTTCCATACTTATCGTTGTGGTTTCCCTGCTTACTAAGGCACCATCTAAGGAAATTGAAGAAGACTTTGAGGCTGTACGTGCAGGCAAGGTTGAAGACTAAGTAGATAGTTAGAGCAGTTGTCATTCAACAACTGCTCTTGCCTATTGTTATGCTTTACGTGATTAAAGGAGAAATATTATGGGTTTTAAAAGAGCCGAATGGCACAGCGGACTTACTTATCAGCAAACCTGCGAGAATTGCAACACAACCGTTCAATACATGGATGACAAATTGGATTTTCGCCCTTGGTATCCCGACGGTTTTGTTTATTGTCCTAAATGCAAAACGCCCATGAGGCACAGCGAAAAGCTTGCCATTAACGCCCCTGTAGAAGAAACCGTGGTGGTTGAATTATCCCAAAGCAACGACAGTATCGAAAAGTTTGTCTTTTGCCCCTGGTGCGGCAAAAAATTCAAAGACGAGGATGTTTTTTGCGCAGGGTGCGGTAAAAAGCGTTAAGGCTATTAATATACTGCAATTGCAACAATTATATGGACGTAAATTAACTGTTGCATGGAGAAACAGCCAAAAATTATTTAATTTGCTTTTTCGCTCTTGACAAGCGGAAAACAAAGTGATATTAATATCATAGGTTCATTTTTTGAACCGAAGCATACTGTACAGAGGAGTAACTAAAATGGAACTGATTTACAAAGGCAAAACTAAGGACGTTTATAAGCTTGATAACGGCAACGTTATGCTTAAGTTCAAGGATGATTGCACCGGCAAGGACGGCGTTTTTGATCCCGGCGAAAATTCCGTTGGTCTTACCATTGAAGGCATAGGCAAAGCTAATTTGGAAACTTCCGTATACTATTTTGAAAAGCTTAAGGAAGCCGGCATTAAAACACATTATGTTAACGCAAACGTAGAAGAAGCTACCATGGAAGTTCTTCCCGGTACCGTATTCGGTCACGGTCTTGAGGTTATATGCCGCCTTGTTGCTACGGGCTGCTTTATCCGCAGATACGGCGAATATATCAAGGACGGCACTCCCCTTGAAGGCGGCTACGTTGAATGCACCTTTAAGAACCACGAAAAGAGCGACCCCCTCGTTACCTCTGAAGGTCTTGCAGCTCTTGGCGTTATGAGCGAAGAGATGTTTGCAAGCATGAAGGAACAAACCCTTAAAATAACCAAGATAGTTGCAGACGATCTTAAGACCATCGGTCTTGACCTTTGGGACATTAAGTTTGAATTTGGCTACAACAACGGTGAGGTTATACTTATTGACGAAATCGCTTCCGGCAATATGCGTGTTTACAAGGGCGACACCATCGTTGCCCCCGTTGAGCTTACAAAGCTTATCCTTAACAGATAAACATAAAAAAACAAAGCGGTTGGTGTTCGCCAACCGCTTATATTTTTATTCAAAGGGTCTTACTCTAAGCTCTGCACCAATGCTTTCCGCAAGCTTTCTGCACTTTTCTATATCCTCGTCGGGCAAGGTGGTTTCCACTACGGAAAGCACTACTTTTTTTGCCTTGCCCACGGAAAGACGGGCAAACTCTATTAGTCCATCGTAGGCTTTTTCGCCAAACTCGGGATGGCAGATGCGCACGTAATCCTCTGCGTTGGCGGTATTGAGACTGACAGAAATTATGTCAACCGCGCCCTCAAGCATCGGTGTCACATCCCTACCGTTTATCAAATTGCCGTGGCCGTTAGTATTTACACGAATGGTTATATCCGATTTTTGTTTTATTGCCTTTGCCACGCTAACCAAAACGTCAATACGCTCGGTAGGTTCGCCGTAGCCGCAAAACACAACCTCATCATAATCCGCAAGCTTATACTTTTCCAAATCGGCAATTACTTCCTCAGCTGTAGGCTCACGTTCAAGCCATAGGTTATCGCTGCCGTAAACGCCCGGGCCGTACTGCCTTATGCAAAAATCGCAGGAATTAGAGCATTTGTTGGTTAGGTTTATGTAGATACCATTTTTAACGGTATAGGTTACAGTCACTTTTTACTCCTTTATGCCGAAAAAGCGCTTTGCGTTCTCACGAGTGAGGGTTTCTATAAATTCATAGCTTTCGCCGCGCAGTTCGGCTATTTTTTCTATAATGTGGCTAACGTAGCCGCTGTTATTGCGTTTACCTCTGTGAGGAACCGGGGTAAGATAGGGGCAGTCGGTTTCTACAAGAAGTCTATCGTTGTAGGTGGCAAGGACCGCCTCGCAACCTTTTACGTTTCCCTTAAAGGTTATGGGGCCGGAAAAGGACAGGTACCAGCCTGCTTTTTGCAAAATCTTTGCAGTCTCGGCACTGCCTGAAAAGCTGTGAAAAACGCCCCGCACACCGGGATGTCTAAGCACGGCATCCACACAATCTTTGTGGGCTTCCCTATCGTGGATAACAACGGGAACGTCCAGCCGTTCTGCCATGCAAAGCTGCCTTTCAAAGACTTCTTTTTGCACCTCTCTCGGGGAAAAATCGTAGTGATAGTCAAGCCCTATTTCTCCCAACGCCACGGCTTTGGGGTCTGCTAACATCGCCTCGATAGCGTCAAAAGCGCCGTCATCTGCATCCTTTGCCTCGTGGGGGTGGATGCCTACCGCACAGTACATACGGTCATACCTGCGGGTAAGTGCAAGGCTTTGCTCCGAAGACTTGACGTCACAACCGCAATTAACGGCGGCATATAGCTTTCCGCTATCGAAAAGCTCGTCAAGTAATTCGTATCTGTCCTCGTCAAAACGGCGGTCATCATAATGGGCGTGAGTATCGAAAATGCCGCCCTCTATAAAGCTTTTGTATTCCATAACTACCTAATGCGGGTACCGGGTGCAACCTCTGCACTAAGCTCTATAACACGAACCTGCTCTTCACCGGACGCCAGTATCATGCCGCAGCTTTCAACGCCTCTCAGCTTAACGGGGGCAAGGTTTGCAACCAAAACCAAGGTCTTGCCGATAAGCTCTTCGGGCTTATAAAACTTTGCTATACCGGAAACCACCTGACGCTTACCTGCGCCGTCATCGACTATAAGTCTTAAAAGCTTATCGGATTTGGGCACGGGTTCACATTCCAGAACCTTGCAGGCAATAAGCTGTACCTTTGCAAAATCGTCTATGCAGATTTGGGGAACTTCTTCCTTCTTTTCTTCCTTTGCGGGCTGTTTTTTTGCCTCTTCAGCAGCACGCTCTGCTGCCAATTTTTCAAAAAACTCTTTCTCGTCAATGCGAGCGAAGAGTACGCCCTCTGCCTTAACGGTATTGCCCGTTGCGGAATATATGAAGCTGCCGGTAGAGTCAAACTCTCTTCCCTCTCCCTCAAAGCCGTAAACTGCGGCAACCTTATCGGAGCTGTCGGGAATATAAGGGTACAACAGTACGCAAGCCTGACGGATGCCCTCAACAAGGTTTGCAAGGACGGTTGCCAGCTTACCCTTTTCGTCGGGATTCTTAGCAAGCACCCAAGGTGCAGTATCGTCAATATATTTGTTGCAGGATTTAAGGAAAGCTATAACCGATGCAACCGCTTCGGAAACCTTAAGCTCTTCCATTTTTTCGATAAATGCGGATTTGCACTCTGCTGCTGCGGCATAAAGTGCCTCGTCCTTATCCGTAGCTTCGGCAGGTGCGGGGATAACGCCGTCAAAATACTTGCTTATCATAGATGCGGTACGGCTTACAAGGTTGCCGTAGATGTTTGCAAGGTCGGTGTTGCAGCGGGTTATAACGTTTTCGTAGGTTATGCTGCCGTCATTAAGCAAGGGAAGCTCTGAAAGCAGATAGTATCTTATTCTGTCAAGACCGAACTGCTCAATAAGTTTATCGCCGTAAAGAGCGTTACCCTTGGATTTACTCATCTTATCCTCGCCTACCAAAAGCCAAGGATGTCCTACAACCTTTTTGGGCAAGGGCTCACCCAATGCCATAAGGATAATAGGCCAATAAATGGTATGGAAACGTACAATATCCTTGCCTATAACGTGAAGGTCGGCAGGCCAAAGCTTTTTGTACTGCTCGGAGGGGTTTTCGGTATCGTAGCCAATTGCCGTAATATAATTGGAAAGGGCGTCTACCCATACGTATATAACGTGCTTATCGTCAAAGGTTACGGGGATACCCCAGTTAAAAGAGCTTCTGGAAACACAAAGGTCCTGAAGACCGGGGCGAAGGAAGTTATTAAGCATTTCGTTCTTCCTTGCTGCGGGGGTTATAAACTCGTCATGGCTTTCTATATACTCTATAAGTCTATCCTGGTACTTGGAAAGGCGGAGGAAGTAAGCCTCTTCCTTTGCAGGGGAAACGGGGCCGCCGCAATCGGGGCAGCAACCGTCCTTAAGCTGGGCTGTGGTCCAGAAGGACTCACAAGGAGTACAGTACATACCCTCGTATGCGCCCTTATAGATATCGCCCTGGTCATAAAGCTTTTTAAATATCTTCTGTACGGTCTTTACGTGGTAATCATCGGTGGTTCTTACAAAGCCATCGTTGCTTATGCCGAACATCTTCCACATATCCTTTATGCCGCCGGCAATACCGTCAACGTACTGTTGAGGGCTGATACCTGCTTTTTCTGCGTGGTTCTGTATTTTCTGACCGTGCTCATCCGTACCTGTAAGGAAGTACACGTCATAGCCTCTCTGACGCTTGTAGCGGGCAAGACAGTCTGTAAGCACTATCTCATACACGTTGCCTATATGAGGCTTTTGAGAGGTATAAACTATCGCAGTTGTAATATAATACTTTTCTTTCATTTATCGTTCTCCTCTTCGGATAATTTGTTTTTCTTTTTTTGCTCTCTAAGCTCCTTAAAAAAGCTTGAAAGTATGGCGCCGCACTCCGCCTCCATCACACCGGCGGTTATTTGAGGCTTGTGGTTATACGGAAGCTCTGACAGATCTACCAAGCTGCCGAAGGAGCCTGCCTTTCCGTCCGTGGCGCCGTAAACCACACGCCTTATACGGGCGTTTATTATGGCACCGGCACACATGGCGCAGGGCTCAAGGGTAACGTAAAGGTCGCAATCCACAAGACGCCAGCTGCCAAGCTTTTTGCAGGCACGGTCTATAGCAATTATTTCGGCATGACACAGCGCATTCTTTCTTTTTTCTCTGAAATTTCTGCCGCTTGCTATTATCTTGCCGTCCTTTACAATGACGGCACCTATGGGTGTTTCGCCATCCTTGTAGGCGACTTTTGCCCTCTTTAAGGCCTCTTTCATGTAAAAGTTATCGTCCATATATCTAACATTCCCCGTTTAGTGAAGCCATTATATCATCATTTTACCGAAAATGCAATGTTTGCCCCCAGAATTTTAAAAAAACTCTTGTATTTTTCCTTAATTTGTTATAAAATAAGGACAATAAAATTTTTTGGAGGTTTTTTTATCATGGCAGTAAAAGTTGCTATTAACGGTTTTGGCCGCATTGGTCGTCTCGCTTTCAGACAGATGTTTGGTGCTGAGGGTTATGAAGTTGTTGCTATCAACGACCTCACCAGCCCCAAGATGCTTGCTCATCTTCTTAAGTATGATACAGCTCAGGGGTAAGTTCGCTCTTGCTGATACCGTTTCCTACACCGAAAATCTTGACGAAAACGGCAAAGTTGTTGGCGGTACCATCACCGTTGACGGTAAAGTTATCACCATCTACGCTAAGGCTAACGCTGCAGAGCTTCCTTGGGGCGAACTCGGTGTTGACGTTGTTCTTGAATGCACCGGCTTCTACACCTCTAAGGCTAAGAGCCAGGCTCACATAGACGCAGGCGCTAAGAAGGTTGTTATCTCTGCTCCCGCAGGCAACGATCTTCCCACCGTTGTTTTCGGCGTTAACGAAGGCATCCTCAGCGCTGATGATACCATCATTTCCGCTGCTTCCTGCACCACCAACTGCCTCGCTCCCATGGCTAAGGCACTTAACGAATACGCTCCCATCTCCTCCGGTATCATGACCACCGTTCACGCTTATACCGGCGACCAGATGATTCTTGACGGTCCCCACAGAAAGGGCGACCTTAGAAGAGCAAGAGCAGGCGCAGAAAACATCGTTCCCAACTCCACCGGCGCTGCAAAGGCTATCGGTCTTGTTATCCCCGAACTTAACGGCAAGCTCATCGGCTCCGCTCAGAGAGTTCCTACCTGCACCGGTTCCACCACTATCCTTATCGCTGTTGTTAAGGGTAAGGACGTTACCAAGGAAGGCATCAACGCTGCTATGAAGGCTGCTGCTACCGCTTCCTACGGTTACAACGAAGACGAAATCGTTTCTTCCGATATCGTTGGTTCCACCTACGGCTCCATCTTCGACGCTACCCAGACCATGGTTGCTAAGATCGATGACGATACCTATCAGGTACAGGTTGTTTCTTGGTATGACAATGAAAACAGCTACACCAGCCAGATGGTTAGAACCATTAAGTACTTTGCAGAACTTAAGTAATTAAAATTTTTGCATAAGATAAACGGCGCCCAAAAAGCGCCGTTTATTATTATATTTAATGAGGTTATTATTATGGCAAAGAAAAGAAACGCCGAGGCTTTGGATAAAAGGCGTAAAGAGAAAGAAATCAAGCAGCAAAAGATTAACGACGTAATAGCGTACGTTGTAGCGGGCATAGCCCTTATTGCTGTTGTAGGCTTGATAATATATTCTTATACCAGATAATTAATAGCTACGGCATATCAAAAGCCCTGCGTTTTCACGCAGGGCTTTTTCATCTTAATACCAGGCGAGGGCTATGTGCTGAGTTCCAAAGTCGCTGATATATGCGTAGTTTGTAATCCGTATGGTATAAGTTCCGCCTTCTTCTACCTCAAATTGCAAAAGCTCTAAATTATTATTATCAATATCCGAAACTGCACAAGGCGTTCCGCTTGTATCAGTTCCTTTAAACACTTCAAGCTTTAGATTGGGTAGAATATAATAACTATAGCCGGGCTCGGTAGTGCAATTAGAAGCATCGGCTTTTCTTATCCACGTCATAGCTACACGCAAATACTCGTAACTATCAGGCACGTTTATGGTTGTTGTATAATAATGGGTAGTTCCGGGCAAGTTAATTTCCTTATACCTAAAATTACTTACAACTGTATAAGCTGCCCTTGCATTTACAACGCCTGCGCCTTGTTTTTCAAGCAAACTCGTTTCGCCGTAATCGTATTCATTATCCCCTGCCAGCCTATATACGGCAGATGCAGCAAGTATAGCTTTTACGGTGTTTTGTTTTGTTAACAACGACGGACGTTTGCTGCAAAGCTGTGCTATAATACCGGATACCTGCGGGGCAGCAAAGCTTGTGCCGTCATTACTTTCAACGTTCTCACCGTTATAATATAATTGACCGTATTCAATATTTTCGCCGGCTGCTATAATATCGGGCTTAAACAAAGGCTGGTCGTCGTACCCACCAATATAGCAAGAAGAATCGCTGATGGAAAAATCTGAGGAATCTAGATATTGATTTGCAAGCGTAGAAGGCGCGTGAGAATTAATGCTGTTGCCTTTATCGTTAAAGCTGCCTACGGTTATGGCATTATACGCCAACCCGGGAGAAGTTATATGCTTATCAGCCGTATCTACATTTCCGGCAGACTTTACAAAATGAACGTCGTGGTGATATGCTATATGGTCAACCCACTGGCACGTAGCATCATATTCTCCCCACACGCTACCTCCTGCAAGAGGAAGTCCCATGCTCATATTAATTATGTTTACACCGCAACCTCCGTCCGTGCTTCTCACCAATTTTTCTACAGCACCGTAAAACATTTGCAATATATACTCATCATTATACGCATCTATAGGATATGTTATGCCACAACTATATAACTCCGCATCGGGCGCTATTCCCGTGTACGTTTTTTCTCCAACTGTATAGGGTTTACCTACCATGATTGCCGCCACAAGCGTTGCATGTATAGACGAACGTGCTACGTTTGATGTAAAGAAATTATGGCAATCGGCTGTATCAAAATACGCAGCATAATTCGCAAGATCGGGAACTGCAAGTTCTATCTGACCTATTTTTATCTTATTTGTGCTTCCGTTTGAAGTATACGCCCCGGTGGCAGCCATAGTATCCCTCATATACGTTGCATCCGAATTATCGTTTGCCGTAAGGGATTCGTCTTCTATCGTTATTTCCTTATGAATATCCATTGATATAACAGATTTAATGTTTGCAATGGAATATATATCCCCTTTGTTGGCTTTTAAGATCAACATAGGAGACAAGGTGCTTTGAAAAATAATCTCTACAGATTTATTGGATTTAGTTACTTTGTTTAAGAAAGAATTATTGGATGCCTTGTATTTGTTTGAAGAAACCTTTCTCTTTTCGGAAATATAATTATTGATTTTTTCCGTACCAAGTTCATCCTTTATCTCGCTTTTCTTAAGCCCGGTCTTTACTTTTACCTCTTCTTCTACAAGGGTGTGATTGATATCTTCTATCCAAACCACAACTCTAATAATATCGGTGGAGCTTACTGAATTAAGTGTTTTTATAAGCTGTGCCGACATTACACTTTCCGCTTTACGGATGTAATTTTCCGATGCTGCGTAAACGGGCATAGAGGAACAAAACGTAATAACCATGGCTAAAAACAAAAACGCCGTTCTTTTTAATGCTTTCATAACTAACCCCCAAATTATAATCTCACTGCAAATTAACAGTTATAACTTTTATATTAATCGACATATCCCACCGTAATGTAAGCATCTTCATTATCCATTGTTGCAAATTCTTCACTAGCCGAATTTACTACAATAGTATAATCGTCTTTAAAATTTTCTTTAAAATATTCCTCTAAAGCGAACAGCTCTTCTGTAGTTAAAAACGCCACGTAAGACATTATTTCTCCCAGACAATAATCTGTGTTTCTAAGATTATCCACCTCCAAAAAATGCGTTTTCTTTTTATAAAGTTCTTTACCTACCCCATTAAGATATTCTTCTACGTACTCTACCATTTTTTCGGTTCTGGCTTTGCTCATAGAGGTATCTAATTCATTTAATAATTCATCCCTCTTTTGTTTTTCAAGCTTATACGCTTCATATTCAAGGGCTATTTCGTCAAATTCAGAAGAATTCGTACCTGGCCAATAATAAATTCCTGCGCCATTATGTTCGGCTGCCTCAAAAATAAGCTCGTATATCCTGTGATAATCCCATCCTTCATGTTTTCCTATATATTCTTCATATTCGATATAAAGTCTATGTTTTTCTTCTTTTGCATACTTTTCTATAAAAGCAATGCATTTGCCTTTCATCTCTTTCGTTCTTTCTTCAAATGCTTCGTTTATCAGGCTTTTGCGGTTCACATATTCAGTATAAGCGGGAGAATCGGAAGACTTTATCCAATCAGTAGTAAAACGAACTGCATACACAAGGCTTTCACGGTCATTACGAAAACGGGAAAAAGTAAACATAAAATTTGGGGTTATGGATTGCTCTGTATTATCGTTTCCAACCCCCGGATATCTTCCGGAAGTTACTACGTTTGATACCAATACGGGTTTGCTGTTTTCGGTTTCGTCTGCATTAGACTCTTCCTCGGAAATATAAACGCTTTCTTCAACAGAAGATTCGTCCGTGGAGGTATCTGCAGAAGTTTCGTTCTTAGACACCTCGCCATGAAGTACCGCAGGGTTATTTATATTAGGATTAGTATTATTAACAGGGGTGTTTACCGTATCGGCTATAACTATAGCTGCCGCAACGGTCAGTGCTACCGCTGCCAAAGATGCCGCGGCAAGCCAAGGGGTACGCCTTACAACTTTTGTTTCTGCTGCGCTTTGGCTGATTGCTTCCTTGGGAAGTATTTTTTCTTTCTTCGGTACGGAAATAGAATCCAGCCCCATTAAGCGCTTTTTGATGATTCTTTTTTTCATTACAAACACCTCACATAATCTTTTTAAGCTTTTCTATGGCACGGCGGTATTTTTTCTGTGCCGCCGCGGGGCTAATATTTAAAACCATGCCTATCTCTTTATGAGACATGCCGCCGTATATATGTAAAACAACGGTTTGCTTTTCTTCCTCGTTCAAGACGTTTAATATATCCGCTATCTCAAGGCTTATAAGCTGCGGGTCTTGGACGGGCGTATCCGTAACCTCGGTTGTTGGGCGCCGTTTTCTTAACATATCTATGGCACGGTTTCGGGCTATTGAAAGCACCCACGCCTTGGGGCTTCCGTTTTCATAGCTGTGGGCTGATTGAGCTACTGCAATCATGGTGTCCTGCAGGACATCTTCGGCGTCTTCCCTATTGCCCAAAAGGGTTAACGCCAAGGAGAAAACAAGATTGGCAGTATTATCGTAAACTGTGGAAAGTGCTGTCATATCACCTGCCGCCAACCGCTTAAGCGCTTTGTTGCAGTCGTAGTTTGAAAATAACTTTGCCATACCTTTATTCCCCCCTTCACTTAATATATCGTTTTAAAAACGAAAAAACGGACAAAAGAATTGAAAAAACATTTGCAAGCAGATTTGAAAAAGGCGGCAGGAGCCGCCCTTTAAGTACGTTATATAATTACGCTTTTTCTGCTTTGATTTTGCTTTGAACGATATCCAGCAGATAGCCCGCAACAAAACCGCCGACTATACCAACGACGCACCAAACTGCGTGGGCGGCGCCGTCAAACTTAATCGGAACAAGCAACAGCGTGGATGCAAAAACCGAGCCCATAACCAAGTGATAGCCGATAGAGGGTTTGTTTTGGAACAGAGCGTTCATAGGCTTGGAAAACAGAATTACGGTTGCCAGACCGCCTATGCCCACAAACAGAATAAACATACCCATACCGCCGGAAAAATCCAAGGTGGCAAGCTGGGCAAACTTTTCTTTCATGGGTCCAAAAAGCCCAAGGCACAAAAGGGGCGAAGAAAAGCTCATGCCCGGCATAACCATGCTTAAGGCAAAACACACGCCAACGATAAGCCAACCCACGTTGCCGCCGACGGAAATGCTAAGCTTGGGATAAATACTGCCCACAAGCCTTGCCATCTGGGTGCTTTCGGTGGAAACGGAGCCGAAAAGCCCCAATATAAGCATCATTACCACAAAGGATATGGCAAGAGTTATCCAAGACCCTTTGGTGCGCTTAACCTCCCCTGCCTCTTTCCAAAGGGCGGGGATTGTGCCTAATACAAGCCCGAGGAAGATACTTTGAAGCACCAAATCGTCAATATTAAGCAGCTCTAATATTTTTGCAAAGCCCACAAAACCGATGGCTATGCCGATAATGGTAGGCACCAACAGACGCCAATGCTTTTTTACACCCACAAACGGGTGCGACAAGGTTTCCATAAGGGGCTGATAGATGCCGAAAAGCACGCACATTACGCCGCCGGAAAGCCCGGGAAGTATTGCGCCGACGCCGATAAAGGCACCGACGAATACAGTTAGTAGCAACTTAAGTACAACATTTGTTTTTTTATTTTCGCTCATATACAAATATCTCCGTCTTTGTAATCAATGTAGGCTTCTTCCTCTTCTGCGGGAGGAGGGGCGTTGCCTTCGTTATCGGGGGCGCCGCTTTCCACACCTTCAGGCTCGTCCACGGAAAATTCCCTTACCATCCAAACGGTTACGGTGCCTATAACGTAAAGAACGACCATGAGAAGTATCAACAGAACAACGGCTTTTCTGCCGTCCTTACGGTTTTGCTCCTGCTTTGCCACGTTTGCCAAGGCTTTTTCCACCGCCTCTGCCTTTTTCATACGCTCTTCTTTGCTTTCCACGGTAAGCTGTTTGCCCGCCTCTACACGGTGACGGTGAACGTAATACGGATCGTTGGAGGTACGGATTCGGTCAAGCTCGGAATTAAGCGTCTTTTCGGTAAGAGTGCTAAGCTGCCACTCCTTTTCCCTGCCGCAAGCCTTGCAATTGGGGCTGTCTATAAGGTTTTTGTTACCGCAACAGCACAACCACACACGGTTTGAGGTTTGAGGAATAAGCTTTATGGGATGGGCTTCTTCATTACGCATATATATGTTAAGTTTGCTGTAGGCATACTTAAGGTCATCGTCAAGCTCTTTAAATGCGGTATATTTTTTGCCGCTTACTATGCGTATATCCTCCTTGGTTCCGTCGGTATACTCTACGGTTCTGATTTCAAACTCTACCTTACGGCAGTAGGAATACGGCATTTTTATAAGAGCCGACTCGCCAAAGGTTTCACCTTTTCGGATATATGCGGGTACGGTTTCGTTTACCAAGCCAAGGCGAACAAGCAAACCTTTTTCGGTTTCTTCTGCCGTTTTTCTTATGCCAAAGCTATGATTTTGTGCGGAATACACCCAATCTATTTTCTTTGTGGGAATATTTGAGGTGCCTTCGTAAAGCAAAAGGCGAACTGAAAGCGATTTTATCTCTTTATCCGACGTATTTTGTATTTTGAATATACCGAACACCTCGCCGGTTTCTTTATCGGTTACGGTATACCCTTCCAACACCTCTACGGGGCAATTATCGTATATACGGCTGAAATCCAGATACTCTATAACCCTAAGCGGTCTGATAATATCGTTTCTTAATCTTTGTTTTTCTTTGCGACTTAGCTTTATGCCTTCGGTTTGAACCACTGATAAGCCCCCCTTTTAAATTTAAGTATACAACGCCGCCGTGAAAAATGCAAGTTTTTTTATACACAAAGCACTTTTGTCCTTGAATTTACCGCAATTAACGGCTATAATCAAACTTAAAGTACAATGCAGGAGCTTATATACTATGGATAAATTGAAAAATGCAAAGCTTTTCGTTTGCGACATGGACGGCACGGTTTATTTGGGAGAAAGAGTGCTTGACGGCGCCATTGATTTTGTAAATGCCGTTAAGGCAAGCGGAAAAGACTTTTTGTTTTTTACCAACAACGCCTCCAGACGCAAAGAGGATTATCTTGAAAAGCTTGAAAGACTGGGCTTTGGTAGCTGCCGACTTATGACCTCGGGCGACGTTACCATAAACTATTTACTTACAAATTACCCCGGTAAAACCGTATATGTCCTTGGTACCCGAGCGCTAAAGGACAGCATGGCGGCGGCAGGAGTAAAGCTTACGGAAAAAGCAGATGCCGACGTTATGGTATCCAGCTTTGATACCGAGCTTACCTATGAAAAGCTGTGCGTTGCCTGCGATTGTCTGCGAAACGGTGCTGTATATCTGTCAACGCATCCCGACTACAACTGCCCCACCGACGGCGGCTTTATACCCGACAGCGGTGCCATTGCGGCGCTTATTACCGCTTCAACGGGAAAATCACCTAAATACCTTGGAAAGCCCTACAAGGAAACCGCCGAGGCGATTTGTTCGCTTAAAGGAGTGAAGCCCGAGGAATGCGTTTCCATCGGTGACAGACTGTATACCGATATAGCTATGGCAAAAAATTCCGGCATGATGTCGGTTTTGGTTTTAAGCGGAGAAACCAAGAAAGAGGACGTAAACGAAAGCAATATGCCCGATTATATTGTGAAAAGTGTCAAAAACCTTATACCCGTTTTGTAGAAAATTAACAATATTGCTAAAATACTGCAACCTTAATGTTTACTTTTATGTAAATACATGTTATACTTGATATATATTTTTTTATTTATACGGAGGTAAAGTTATGTGTAAAACAGTAACGAGGATGCTTGCGATAATGTTGGCGATATGCACCTTGGTTTCCGTTGCCGTTATCCCCGGCAGTGCCGAAACCTATATTACATACAGAACGGGTGCCAATGCTGCACACGCTAACTATAAATCAAGCAGATTTTATTCTAATTTGATGCGAGTTCCCCTCACGGGTGACGGCAGAACCGACGTTGTTGCGGCAGCGATGTCTCAGGTGGGCTATGAGGAAGGCAACTCCCTAAGCGGTTTGGGCGGTACTTCCGGCGGCAGCAGCAACTACACCGAGTATTGCTACAACATGGGCGACTGGGGCAGCGGTTACGGCGGCAGCAGCTACGCTTGGTGTGCTACTTTCGTTTCCTGGGCTTTGTATCAATCCAGATGTACAAACCAGATGGGCTATTCCGATTGGTGTCGTAACCACACCGGCAGCAGCTCTTATATCTGGTGTGAAGTAAGCTGTTCTCAGTGGGCAAACCAGCTTAGAAGATACGGTTATTTTAAGTATTCAGCACAAAACGGCGGTACCTATAAGCCTCAGCCCGGCGACCTTATTTTCTTTGACTGGGCAGGCGGCTCTTCCGGTGAGGACCATATCGGTATAGTTGTTTATTCCGACAGCAGCAAGGTTTACACCATAGAAGGTAACACCAGTGACGCAGCAGGGCTTGAAGACAACGGTGGCGGTGCTTATTTTAAGTCCTACAGCCTCAGCTACGGCTACATAACCGGCTACGGCGTTCTTCCTTATAAAACCAATTCTTCCGTACCCGATATTGATTACAGCTGTGCCAATCCCACTCCCGGCCTTTACATGGCTGCAGGCGGCACACGTTCCGTTTATTCTACCGAAACAGGCACCTCTGCCAGCTATACCATGCCTCGTTTTACCATGTTTGAGGTTTTAAGCGTTTGCTCTAACGGCAGATTAAAGGTAACTTATACCAACAGCAGCGGCACGAAAATTACCGGCTACATAGTTAAAGCAGCCAATAATACTGTACAGATATCCACTACTCAGGTTGACGGATTGAGCGATGCTATTGCAGCAGCAGAAGCAATTTATCACCGTGACTACAGCGAAGAAGTTCTTACCCTTATACGTGCTAAATACGCTACCGCAAAATCTCTTTCCGCTTCCACCTCCGCTACCTATACCCAGAAAAAGACTTGTGCCGATGAGCTTAACGCTCTTATCGCACGCAAGGGCCAAGGTACCCTTGTTACCGGCGGTATTGCCGTAAACAAGTACAATGCAAAAATAACTACTGCAGACTGTAACATATTCACCCCGTCTTTCGGCACCGTAACCGCAAGCACGGCTAACCACAAATGGACAACAAACGTACTTGCAACCTGGAATACCACCAAGGAAGCTTACGTTATTGACTCTATTGACGTTTGTCCCGGTGCAGATGTCACCGACATTGCCCTTGCCGGCGACCAGATTCTTATAGCTATCCACCAGGAGGCGGGCTACACCATAAGCATTAATAACGGCATAGTTATTAACGGCGCAAAGAAGGGTGATATTCTCACCTTCTACGGCACCAATCCCAAGAGCCCGTCTGCAAGCGTTGGTATGTACTTCACCATCGAAGCCGGCTATATTCCCGGTGACCTCAGCGGTGACGATATAGTTTCCGTAGCAGATTGTCTTATTGCGGAAAACTATATTGCAGGCAAAGCGCTTGCCGAGGACGTTATGCTCCGCGGTGACCTTAACGAAGACAGCATTTTGTCCGTAACCGACGTTCTCATAATGGAAAGCATAATAGAAGGCAAATCTTAATCGGCAAAAAACTTAGTTTAAATTTTATCTAAGGGCTGTAAAGGAACGAGAGTTTCTTTGCAGCCTTTTTTTGGTGCAAAGAGTGTTGCTTTATGCAGAAAAAAATGTTATAGTAGAAGGCGAGGTGTAAAAAGACAATTATGAAAACAGTTCTTAAATATATAATTTCCACGTTGCTGTGCTTTGCCGTGCTTTTACCCATCGTGCCGGAAAAGCACGCCCAAGCCTACGTGTATACAGACGGGTATACCGTTATAGGCGACGTTACAATCCCCTTTCCGGAATATATGCCCGGCAGCTATTTTACCAAAGACGGAACCGCTTGCATCTGCCACAACCGCAACGATATAAACTGTGTTGCCTCCGGCAGGTACTGTAACTGCTTAAGATTTGTTAATATTGACGGCGTTGATGTTGACCTGCTTGCGGTTCAATGCATTGGCTTTGCTCGTTACGTATTTTACAAGCTGTTTGGCTTTATAGATGCAGACCACAACAGCCATTTGTTTTACAATGCAGGCTCTATATCATCGGGCAAAGTAACCGCTTCAAGCGTTAAAGAGCTTGTATCAAAGCTTAAGCCGGGTGCTCATATACGTTTTAATTTGACGTCCACGCAGCACTCGGTAATAGTTCTTAACAAAAACGAAAACGGGTTTACCGTTTACCACGCCAACGCAGGCGGCAACGGAATTTCCAGCAACCCTTGCGTAGTTTCCACACGCACCTTTACTTGGGAGCAGTTTGCCAATTTTGCATACAGAGGTATAGTTTTTGCCCATATGCCCAACAATTACCCCGACGAGTATCATTATACCGAGCTGCCGTCGGAAGAGGACCGTCCTACGGGTACATACGTTACCACGGATAACCTTAACCTACGTGAGGGCGCAGGAACCGGGTTTGACGCACTTACCGTTATACCCGCAGGCACCGCAATAACCGTAACGGAGTTTTACGGCAATTGGGCGTACACAAGCTACGACGGATACAATGGTTGGGTATCGCTGAATTATATTAATTACGCCGCAAATTTAACGCCAAAGGTCGGAAGCGGAATAAGAGTTGATGATAACGGATACGTTTACGGCGTTATGCCAAGCACCTTACCGACAAGGCTTAACAGCGCTTTTGAAGACGCAAATATAAGCATAAACTGCGAAGAAAGCCAATTTGTCGGCACGGGGGTGGTGGTACGGTCATCCTCCGGTGCATGGGGGGTAGTTGTAGTCTACGGCGACGTTAACGGAGACGGCATCCTTTCTTCTGCCGATTGTCTTGGGATGAAAAAGGCGCTTATGGGTAAAACCGTATTGGATGGTGCCTTTGCCTTGGCTGCCGATTTTGATAATTCGGGAGTTTTAAACACCGTAGATTATAAAAAACTACAACTGTTTTTATCCGTAAACCAATAAAGCTTTTTTGCACCGATCCACAGTTTTTTTGCCTAAACGCTTTTGTTTAACACAATAGCGCTTAATTGCTTAAAGAGGAGCCAAAGGCTCCTCTCAGACCGCTGACAAAGGCACAGAAC
>JAZUNS010000130.1:0-16032 GCA_045604285.1 Eubacteriales bacterium | reverse complement strand
CTTACAAAATACGGAACGTCCTGATCGGGGACTGAGTTGTAGGCGTAGGTCTTGCTTTGCCCTTCGGAATCACGGTAAACCTCGTATTTTTCATAGATTTCGGGGAAGAAAACGCCTTGCTCTACACAGTCTTGGTAGGAGTCAATGAATGCGACACACGGAAGCTCAACTGTGTTAAAAGTAGTCCATGAATCTTTGCTGTAATAAACGTCGCCGTCGTAATAGCCGTCGATATAGGTAATACCCTTTATTGCGGAAACGGGTACGATTTCGGAACTTTCCGAAGGTTCGGAACTCTCTGCAGGTTCGGAACTATCGATACTTTCATTATCGGTTGCAGAAACGGTCTTGCTTTCTTCAGATGCAGCGTCGGAAGAGCTGCCCCCCTCCTCTGCCGTGCAGGAAGCTAAGATCAAAGACACAGCAAGCAAAAGCAGCATAAACGTAAATTTAAAATTCTTCATAAAAAAGCCTCCTTAATCAATTTTAATACACAAAGTTGCCTTGCATATATATTATAAGCGAAAAAACGCAGTTTGTCAATAGGAAGTGTTTTTTTTTGCAAAATCGGGGGTGTTTTTTCTTTTTTTAACATTGTTGGTCATAAACCTTATGGGTAGAAAAGAACGACAAGCACAAAAACGAAAAAAGCTTGTGATACCCCATTGGTTATAATCACAAGCTGATTTATTTTGCCGATAAATATTTTTTCTCTATTCTTCAATAAGCTTTTCCGGCGATATACCGAAAACCTTTGCTATTGCAAAAAGCTCAATATCCGTTACCGTGCGGGACATATCCTCAATACGGGAGATAGAGCCGCGGCAAACGTATACCCCGACCAGCTCAAGCTTTACCGAAAGCTCTTGCTGGCTCATACCGCGCTCTGTTCGTAGCCTGCGAAGACCTTTGCCTATAAGATTTTTTTGTTTACCGTCTATAATGCGTGCCATTTACTTACCGCCTGATGGGAATTTGTCTTGACATAAGACAAATATTATGATATACTCAACCCTTGAAAAATATGTCCTGTCATAGGACAAAAGGCGGCGCATAAAAAATTAATCGCCCCCGCAAAACGCAAGGACGATTATTGTTGGTTATTTGTTTGCAAATTCCCGCATTAGGCCGTTTAGAATGTATTGCTGGCGGGTAGAGAGTCCATCGCTTTTAGTGCTATCCTTAAACTCGTAAATCAAGGTGCCGATAAGCTCCTTTTGCGCTTCGGTAAGACCGGAGACCGAAAGCATCTCGTTTTTATCTATACCCACAAGGTAATCCATGGACACGTTGAATATTACGGCAAGGCGCACCAGCAGCTCGGCAGGCGGGAATTTTATATTGTTTTCATAACTGCTTATTACAGATTTACTTCTGCCCAGCTTTTTACCCAATTGCTCTTGGGACAGCTTTTGCCCTTCCCTTAAGCTGCGCAGTCTTAATCCAAAATCGAACATAACACAAACCACCAAAAGTTTTATTTACAAAACTATTTTACCCCACTTGTGTTTTGTGTTTGAAAACTGTATAATATATTTGTTCTATTATCAAAAACTTTTGTTCTATATAGGTTGCAAAAATGAAAATTTGTTGTTTTGGGCAAAACGATTTCTACGATGAAAAGGAAGATATAGAAAAGTTTTGGGAGTTTAGGGAAAGCCTAAGGATCCTTATAGAAAGTCTAATACGGCATAACCATGCCCGTGAATTTGTGGTAGGCAGGCACGGGGAGTTTAACAGACTGTTTGCCGACGTAGTGCGTGAGCTGAAGGAGCGGTATCCGCACTTGCAGCTTACTTTGGCAGAGCCGTTCCCCTCCCGCAGCGTTGCCCTTTACAAGGACTATTACGACCTGCTTTACGACCGTGTAACCGTGCCGCCCCTCCTTGTGCAACGGCGGTTGAAAAATGCAACCGCCTGCAGGGACAGATGGGTGGTTGAAGGCTGTGACGTAATTATCACCTACGTTAACGCAAGGGCGGGCAGAGCATACAAAGCCCTGTGCTATGCCCAACGGCTTGGCAAGCTTGTTATAAATTTAGGATGCGTATAGAAAAAAGCAGAAACCTTTTACGGTTTCTGCTTTTATTATCGCTTGATTTTAGCCTTCGAAGGTGCGGTAGATTGCAAGGTAATCTGCCGTGGTGATTCTTTCATCACCGTTATAATCTGCCGCTTTGCGGTAAGGACGGGAGGGCAAGAAGTCGGAATCGCCGCCGAGATAACCCTTAAGGGTAAGCAGGTCGGAGGTGGAGGTTATGCCGTCGCCGTTAGTATCGCCTTTGATTATCGCCTTATACTCCTTAGAATTAACCACAACCGTACAGCCCGTACCAACGAAAGAGTTGGAGGAAAGGGGCTTGCCGCTTTGGTCAACTACGCTGGCGGTGATACCGACAAGCTGATAATGGGTGGTTACGATGCCTGCCGTAGTATACAAAGAGATGCCGGAGATAAGGGAAGAGGAGGAGCTAAGCTCCCACCCGGTGTTGATGTTAACGTGGGAGATAGCGTTTGCCGCCGCATAGTCGGAAACAACCCTGTTGCCGTAAGAGCAAAGAGTAAAGCCGCCGCCCATGCCGCTGAATGCGCCTGCCTCTACGGATTTTACGCCGTCGCCTACTATAACCGAGGTAATAGAGGAGGAGCTAAACGCCTTTGCGGAGATGCTTGTAGCCTCATCGGGGACGGTAACCGTGCCGCTTTTTGCAGAGCAATAAACGTAGACGCCGTCTGCAACTATGCCGCCGTAGTTATTCTTAACGGTAACCGCACATTTAACTGCAAGGTCACCGGCGCTTAAGGTAACGGTTGCGGTGCCTGCGCCCTTGGCGGAAAGCTTTTTGCCGCTTACTGTTACTACTGCGGTATTGCTGCTTTTAAGGGTAAAATCGGCACTTGCGGGGGAAACGGAAAGCTCCATATCATAAGTAAGGCCGGTTTCCATATAAAGCTTTGCAGGCTTAAGGGTAACGCTTGTTGCGCCGTCAGACGCACCGCCGCCCTGATTGCCGCCGTTGCCGAAATCGTAATTATACTGCTCTAAATCATAGCTTTCGATAAGGCCGATAAGGCTATCGGTATAATCGGGATCGCTGCAATAGCCATCCTCAACTATAAGCTTACAGCAGGAGCGATAGTCATAGTTTTCACGCAGGTTAGCATAGATGGACATACCGTTAAACAGCCCGCTGTGGTCGTTAACGCTATCCTGCCAGCTATCGTAAGCACGCCAGAAGGAGTTGGTGTGGGAATCAACGTAGCTGTCGCCCTTGGCGGCGATAAGCTCATCCCAACCGCTGTAAAGCACGCACTCGTTTCTGTCATAGATCTTGCCATCCCAGGTTTTGTAGGCTCGAATGCCAAACAGATTGTTTGCGTTAACGGCAAGGGTGCTGCGGCCCCAGCCGCTTTCCCAAATAGCCTGTGCCAAGGTAAAAGACGCCAGGATATGATTATCTCTCATATCGTTGGTGCACATGGGTCCGACGGTTGCCAAAAAGTCATCCACGTAAGACGCCTGAGCGGTCATGGACGGAACGGCGGTAAGTACGGTAACAAGCACCATAACCGTAGCCATAAGCAACGCTGTCTTTCTCATTTTCATAAAAACAAATTCATCCTTTCACAAATTCTCAAGGGTTTTCGGTCTGCACGCAGGGATGAAGCTTCAAGGAGAAGGGCACGTCGTTCCGCTTATAAAGCTGTGCCTCGCCCTCTTCGCTGTCATATACGATTGTTACCCCGTTAAAATAATTTCTAATCAATTCCAAAGGAATATAATAGTCATCCGTAAAAACTATGGGTGCCGAAAGCCGTACCTTACAGCCGTTAACCTCCACCGAGGAGGAATCCTTGGTAAAAGACAAGCTGTCCTCTCCGTTGTGGAAATGCAGAGACACCCTGGTTTTATCCCCTGCTAAGGTGAAATCATAAATTTCGGAAAGGCCGGTGGCGGATACGTAAGGGACGTTGTTGATAATAAAGCTGTCACCGGTTGAGGTATGTAAAACCTTGCCCTTCGGGTCGGTTATATTTAAGGTAAGCAGCTCGCTTTCTTCCGTCCAAAAATAAAGGGATGCAACAAAGCCGAAAATTATAAGGCTGCACAGCACGTAAACTATTGCGCCGAAAATAAAGCGTGCAAAAAATACACTGCGCCTTTCACGGCGTTCCTCAGCCGCTTTAAGCTTGCGCTCCTCAATTTCCTCACGAGTAAGCCTTCTACCCCTCGTCGAGGTGGCTGAAGGGGCGATATTATGTGTTCTTTTTGGGGCTGTTCCCCTATTTGTATTATTTTCTGCGCCCATCGCATAACACCTCAACATGATTATATCACAAAACTTTTTCAATGTGAATGGCGGTATTAACTTTTTTACAAAAATATAATAAAATGGAAATATAATCCTTGATTTTAGGGCAAAATCTTTGTGAAAACAGGCTTTAAGGGGGATTTTTTTGAACAGAATATGAACGAAAAATTTACAAACAAGGCGCATTTTGCCGTAAACGTTGCTTTTTTAGAAGCCGCAGCACTGGGCGACAGCTACGTGGGTACCGAGCATTTGCTTTTGGCGTTGGCCCAGTCCGACACGGACGCAGGTGCGTTGCTGTGCTCCCTGGGGATGGGGGCAGAGGTTTTAAAAAAGCGTTTGGCCGGGCAGCCCCGTCTTTTTGAGGGCAAGCGTGAGTGCAGGGACATGACCCCAAAGCTTAAAAAGCTGTTGCTTAAGGCGGCAGCGGGGAGAAAGGCGGGCTGTAAGGAGCTGCTTTGTGCGCTGTTATCCGAAGAGTGCGCCGCAAAGCGCATTGTTGACGGCTTTATCGCCGCCCCCAGACTTTATGAAAAGGCAGAGAAACTATCCGAGGAGGACGCACCAATGCAAAAGACACAAAAATCCCAAAGAAAGCCCACGCCGCTGTTGGATAAGACCGGCTGCGACCTGACGGAAAAAGCCCTTTGCGGCGGGCTGGACCCGGTTATAGGCCGTGAAAAAGAGGAAGAACGGGTAATACAGATATTGCTTAGGCGGACGAAAAACAACCCCTGCCTTATAGGCGAGCCGGGAGTGGGCAAGACCGCCGTGGCGGAATCCCTTGCGTTGCGGATCGCCGAGGGGCGGGTGCCGGACGCTCTTAAGGGCAAGCGGATAATGGTGCTTGACCTGCCCGCGCTTGTGGCAGGCACCAAGTACCGTGGGGAGTTTGAAGATAAGCTTAGGGGCATAATTGAGGAAACGAAAAACGCCGAGGACGTTATTTTGTTTGCCGACGAGATACACACGATGGTAGGCGCAGGGGCGGCTGAGGGTGCCATTGATGCATCCAACATACTTAAGCCCTACCTTGCCAGAGGCGAGATACAGATTATAGGCGCAACCACCTTAAAGGAATACAAGAAGCACATAGAGAAGGACGGGGCGCTGGAAAGGCGGTTTCAATGCGTAATGCTGAAGGAGCCCGACCGTAACGGATGCCTGCAAATACTTAAGGGCTTGCGGCATCGGTACGAAAACCACCACGGGGTGATAATAAGCGACAGCGCCCTGGAGGCCGCCGTGGACCTATCCCTGCGATATATAGGCGAGCGATGCCTGCCCGATAAGGCAATAGATCTTATGGACGAGGCGGCGGCACGGTGCCGACTGCTTAGCGAGAGCAGCAAAAGGCGACTTACCGTGGAAAGGTGTGACGTAGAGGGCGCATTGGAGGCAGGAACGGGCATAATTGCAGACCAAGGGCTTAGGGGGCGCAGGCTGGCTGAAAGGCTGAAGGCAAGTGTCTGCGGTCAGGATGAGGCGGCAGAGAAGGTTGCCGCTGCCCTTGCTGCTGCAGACAGGCTGAAAAGCCACGGGCCCTGCACCCTGCTTTTTGTGGGTGGTAAGGGCGTGGGCAAGCAAAGCCTTGCCAAAGCCACCGCAAGGGAGCTGTTTGGCAGCGAGGACGCCTTTGTATGCTTTAACGCCGAGGACTATAGGGGTGGCTACGGAACAGAAAAGCTTTTGGGCGTGCGGGGCGGCGACGGCGGCGTGCTTACGGAAAAGGTGCGCAGAAGCCCCCTTTGCCTTTTGTTTTTTGACAACGTAAACAAAGCCGATACAGAGCTTTTATCCGTTATACGAAAAATAATCGAGGAGGGAGTCCTTGCCGATGCCGACGGGCTTAAGGTAAGCTTCAGAAGCTGTTATTTGGTACTTTCGGTGTCCGAAGAAAAGGGGTGTACCGCAGGCTTTACCGCCGCAGAACGGGCAAATACGCCCGTAATACGGGAGCTGGCAGAGGCGGCAGATGAAACCGTAAGCTTTGCGCCGCCAAAAGAAAAGGAGCTGGTTGCCGTGGCGGAGGGGTGCTTTGAAAGCCTTAAAAGAGAGCTGGCCCACGACGGCATAAGCCTTTGCAAAAGCGAAAGCTTTTTAAGGGATATTGCCGCCCACGAGGCAGCCTTGGGGGTAAGCCACGGCGGGCTTTACCGCAAGCTTAAGCGAAGCACGGCACGCCTTATTGCCGAGGAAGCTCTTGTGCGACCTGCCGAAGCCACACTTTTTTGGGAGGACGGCAAAGAAAAATTAAAAATAAGTGTAAAAAACTGTTGACAAACGGTAACGCTTCGATTATAATGGCTGTAAAGTGTTTTGCTTTACAGCCATTTTTCGGCTTGTTTTTTTGTAAGCATTACACGGCAGGGCAAGGTTTGGGAGTGTATTTATAATATGGAAAATAAAAGGATTTTTATATCTTCCCTGCTGGATATTTACGGCGCATTACTTTCCGATGCACAGCGTGACGTGCTGACCCTTTATTATAACGATGACCTTTCCCTCTCCGAGATAGGCGAGGATACGGGTATAACCCGTCAGGGGGTTAGGGATTCTATCAAAAAGGGCGAGGTTAAGCTTTTAGAATTTGAAGAAAAGCTTGGCTTTTATAAAAGGTCGGAAAGCTTGCGACAAAAGACCGAGGCTGTTGCGGCGGCGGCAAGCCGCTTGGGCGATAAGGAGCTTTGCCTGCTTATTGCCGAGCTGACAGCAGAGCTTTGACGGAGGACATAAAATGTTTGAAGGTCTTGTTGATAAAATATCCGCCGCCTTTAAAAAGTTTAAAAACAGCGGCAAGCTTACCGAAGCCGACGTTAAGGCAGGTATGCGTGAGATAAAGTTGGCGCTGCTGGAAGCGGATGTTAACTTTAAAGTAGTTAAAGAGTTTATCGCTAAGGTAAGCGAAAGGGCAGTTGGCGCAGACGTGCTTGAAAGCCTTATGCCCGCACAGCAAATAGTTAAAATAGTACACGAAGAGCTTATTACCCTTATGGGTACGGCAAATTCCAAGCTTGTTATGGCGCCTAAGCCCCCTACGGTGGTGCTTATGTGCGGCTTGCAGGGCAGCGGTAAAACCACCCATACCGGCAAGCTGGCGCTTATGTACAAAAAGCAGGGTAAAAGCCCCCTTTTGGTTGCCTGTGACATCTACAGACCTGCGGCAATAAAGCAGTTGCAGGTGGTTGGTGAAAAGGTTGGCGTTAAGGTGTTTGAAAAGGGCACCCAGGACCCTGTTAAAACGGTTAAGGAAGCCCTAAGCCACGCAAAAGAGTACGGCCACGACCTTGTTATTGTGGATACGGCGGGCCGCTTGCATATAGACGAAGCGCTTATGGAAGAGCTGCGCAAGGTTAAGGAGGCGGCACAGCCTACCGAAACCCTCTTGGTTGTTGACGCAATGACCGGTCAGGACGCAGTTAACGTAGCCCAAAGCTTTAACGATTTGCTGGATATTACCGGCGTTATCCTAACCAAGATGGACGGCGATACCAGAGGCGGTGCGGCACTTTCCGTTCGCCACATTACCGGCAAGCCCATAAAGTTTATAGGTACGGGTGAAAAGCTTGATAATCTTGAGCCTTTTTATCCCGACCGCATGGCATCCCGCATATTGGGCATGGGCGACGTGCTTTCCCTTATAGAAAAAGCGCAGACCGCTTATGACGATAAGCAGGCGGAGGAGCTTGAACGCAAGTTTAGAGAGTCCTCCTTTACCCTTGACGACTATTTGCAGCAGTTTGCTCAGCTTAGAAACATGGGCTCGCTGGAGCAGCTTATGAGCATGATTCCCGGGGTTAACACCTCCAAGCTGAAGGACGCAAAGATAGACGAAAAGGCTATGTCACATCTGGAGGCGATCATTCTTTCCATGACGCCGAGAGAGAGGGTTCATCCCGAGATTTTAAACTCCTCCCGCAAGAAGAGAATTGCCGCAGGCAGCGGCAGGTCTGTGGAGGAAATTAACAGACTGCTTAAACAATTTGAGCAAACCAAAGAAATTATGAAGCAGTTTACAAAAAAGGGCAAAAAAGGTAAAATGAGAATACCTTTTGGCATATAAAATTTTAAATAATATTTTTTCGGAGGAAAAAGAACATGGCAGTTAAGATCAGACTTAAGAGAATGGGCGCTAAGAAAGCTCCTTTTTACAGAGTAGTTGTTGCAGACTCTCGTTATCCCAGAGACGGCAGATTTATTGAAGAAATCGGCTATTACAATCCTATGAAGGAGCCCTCTGAAATCGTTATCGACGGCGAAAAGGCTAAGAAGTGGATTGCTAACGGCGCACAGCCTACTGACACTGTTAAGACTTTGCTTAAGAAGAACGGCACTATATAAAATTTTGAGGTGCCAAATATTATGAAGCAGGTTTTATTGGATATTGCCAAGGCTATTGTTGATAATCCCGATGAAGTCAGCGTTTCTGAAAAAGTAAGCGGTGACACCTGCGTGCTTGAGCTTTCCGTGGCTAAGGACGATATGGGCAAGGTTATCGGCAGGCAGGGTAAAATTGCCAAGTGTATCCGCGTTGTTATGCGTGCCGCAGCGGCAAAGCAGAACAAGCGGGTTATTGTGGACATAGTGCAGTAACATTATGAAAAAGTTTCTTGAAGCGGGGGTACTTGGTGCCCCTCGTGGGGTTAAGGGCGAGCTTAGGTTTGACTGTTGGTGCGACAGCGCCGACTTTTTAAGCAGCGTAAGCCGCTTTTATTTCGATGCCGAGGGTACAAAATCCTTGGCTGTTAAGCGTTATTACCCCTCTATTCCCTCGATTGTTTTTGAAGGGAGAGAGGATAGGCAATCCGCCGCCTTGCTTACCGGGCGCAAGCTTTGGTTTGCAAGAGAGGACGTGACCTTGCCCGACGGCGTATATTTTAATGACGACCTTTTGGGGCTTACCGTATATGACGTTGAAAACGGTGAGCCTATTGGTGCGCTTATCGCCGTTGAGGAGGGCGCACGCAACTTTCTTTACCGTGTTAAGGGTGAGAAGGAATATCTTATACCGGCGGTTGACGCTTTTGTTAAATCTATTGACCCCGAAAAAGGAATAGGCATCAGCTTAATAGAGGGCTTGGAGGTAGGTTAAGTATGCATTTTGAAGTGCTTACGCTGTTTCCCGATATGTTAAGGCCCGTATTTGATGCAAGCATTATAGGGCGTGCCGCACAGGCAGGCCTTATTAGTGTTTCTTGTACAGACATAAGAAGCTATACCAAGGATAAGCACCGCCGTGTGGACGATACGCCCTACGGCGGCGGCTATGGTATGGTTATGCAGTGCCAGCCGGTAATAGACTGCATAAGGGACGTAAAAAGCAGGCTTACGGGCAGTACCCGTGTTGTATATATGTCACCCCAGGGCAGGCTTTTTAATAACGAGGTGGTTAAAGAATATGCCGCCTATGACAACCTTATATTGCTTTGCGGTCATTACGAGGGCATTGACGAAAGAATAATAGAGCTTGAGGTGGATGAGGAGCTTTCCGTAGGCAATTACGTGCTTACGGGTGGTGAGCTTCCCGCCGCCATAGTTGTTGACGCCGTATCCCGCAGGATAGAGGGCGTTTTGCCCGCTGCCGAATGTTCAGAGGACGAAAGTCTTGAAGGCGGGCTTTTGGAGTATCCCCAGTACACCCGCCCCCGTGAATTTGAGGGGCTTTCCGTGCCTGAGGTGCTTTTAAACGGCAACCACGCCGAGATAGATAAATGGCGCAGGGCTCAGTCTTACAAGCGCACGCTTGAAAAGCGGCCCGAGCTTTTAAACAAGGAAAATAACGGTGAAAACTAATAAGACCACAAAAGAAAAGGGTTATTTTAAAAGGCTTAGAGAAGAAAGCCTTATATTGTCATGCCTTGGGGGATTATCCTCCAAGCTTCTTTATTTTTTAAAGGTCAGTATTTTTTCCTTTTTCCTTTGCGGCAGCAGTAAAACCGATGCATTTATAGAAACAAGCGGTGCCAACAAGGGGCTTAAGTATATAGGCTTTAAAAAGCACGTTTCCATGCCGATTAAAACCCTGTTTACCCAGGCGGTGGAAACAAGCCCGGTGGTCGCCTGGTACCGAACGATAATAAGAAAAGCGATATATATGCCCGTAAGCACCTACGGCGCCTTTTTTGTAACCTTTGGCATATATATAGGACTTGTGTACTGCGTAAAGCTGTACGCCTTTGTGGACAGCACAGTAAGCCTTTACAACCTTTTAAACGGGTGCCTTATTATAATAATGGCGTTTCCCCTACTGTTTTCCAACCAGCCACTTATTAAGTTTTTGGAAAAAAGCGCTTTTGTAAGAAGCGCACTTTCGCCCTGCATACCCTTTGAGGTGTACAGCGAAAAGCGTGGCAATGCGGCGGTGGGTACTGCCATTATTTTCGGCTCCATATTCGGCGTACTTACTTTCTTTTTCAACGAGCTTAGCGTGCTTACGTTTATAGCCGCAATCGTCGCCTTTATGCTTATACTGTATTCCCCCGAGATAGGCGTGTTTACTGCGGCGCTGGTGTTCCCCTTTGCTTCGGGGCTACACCTGACAATGCTTATAGGCTACACCTTTGCCTGCTATTTGTTTAAGGTTCTTAGGGGCAAGCGCAACCTGCAGATCAACGCAGGCAACATATTTGTGCTTATATTAATGCTAAACTATTTGTTTGTTGGGCTTAAGGGCGGCGGCAAAAACGCATTTTTTGCCTTTGCCATGGCAGCAATGTATTTACTTGCCTCTAATTTGCTGGCAACGGAAAAGCTTATTAAAAAATGCGTGCAAACCCTTTGCCTTGGGCTTAGCGGTGCCGTTTTGGTTTATTTGTTCCAAATACTGCAGGCGGCTTATGCCGACGTTCCTTTAACGGATGCACTGTTTGGCAGCACATCGGTTTTTGAAAACGTTGATACGCTTATAAAATATTCCGTATTTCTGTTACCCTACAGCCTTTGCAAGTCAGAGCGTTCGTCATCCCTAAGCAAGTTTTTAAGCTATGCTTTTGGGATAATAATTACGTTTTACTCCATTTTGACCGACAGCGCCTTTTACGCCATCCTTACGGTGATAGTAATAACCGTATATTTTGCCGTTAAGCGCAGGCAGATATTCAGACCCTTGTTTGCCTGTGCGGGCATACCTCTTTTGGGGCTGTATTTTTCGGGCATTTCGATAAATATAGGCACCGTGGGCTTTTACAACATAGTTACGGGCTGGCTTTCTGCCATTAAAATAAGCGGTGCACATCCGTTTTTGGGTGTTGGTACGTCTGAGGAATCCTTGGCGCTTGCCGGGCTTAGCGACAGCAGCAGTATGTATCTGCAAACCCTTACTGAGTGCGGCGCCTTGGGCTTTGCCTTGCTTTGCCTTGCCATAGTATTTGCGGTACAGCGCATTTATACAAAGCTGCCTACGGTCAATACCGAGGGCAGGAACGTTGCAGCGGCAACGGGTGCGGCAACCATTGCGGGGCTTGTGTTTGCCTCCTTTGGCAACCTTTGGTACACCACGCCCCTGTGCGCAATTTTTTGGCTTAGCATGGGCGTTGCTTCTGCCGCCTGCCACGTAAGGATAAACGATAAGGGGGATATGGAAGATGAGTATTAAGGCTAACAAGCGGTCCCATTGGTTTACCGTTGCCGATGCTTTTATAATGTTGATAGCCATAGGCTTAATTGCCGGTGCGGCGTTTTTGTTTTTGATGCCCAATATAGAACAGTCTAATTACGAGAACGTAACGGTTATTTTGCAAATAGATTTTGATGAAAAGTACGAAGAAAAGGTTTTTGTGCTGGAGGAAAAAGAGCCGGTATACTTCAACGATGAAGAAATAGGCTTTATAGTGCGCAAAACCCCCGATAACCGCACGGTTTATGCAAAGGTAGACCTGCGCTACAGCGAAGGTGTTTATTATCTTAACGACACGCCCCTGCGTATAAACGGCAGCTTTGAGCTGGAGACTAAGCTTGATAGCTGCACGGGCAATTTAGGCAATATACAAAGGGAGGCATAGCGATGGGTAAAAAGAAAAAGATTTTTAATTTTTTGGACGTGCTTATAGTGCTTGCCGTGTTGGGGCTTATTGCAGGCGTACTTTGGCGGCAGGAGCTTACCCAGCTTGTAAAGCAACGTAATGAGGAAAACACCGTTGTTATCCTTTGCGACTGTACGGTGGTTTCGCCGGAGGGGTACACGGTTACTTCCCTGCCCGATGCCAACACAAAGCTGTTTTATGACGGCAAGGAGGTTGGCGTGCTGATAGGCAACGTGGCGGATGAAACCTCCACCGACAGCACCCGTGACAGCGTCACCGTTGACCCTGACAGCAGCTTTACCGTAAAGCTTTCTGCCGTGGAAAAGGAAAGCGGATACTATATTGCCGAAAGCAAGCTTTTAAAGGGCAGAGAGTATACGTTTTACACAAATATGTACGAGTTTACCGTGTGCATTAACGAGATAAAAGAGGACGTATAGCCCGTTCTTGTGCATACCATTCAAAAAAGCTAAGCATTAGCGGCTAAGGTTTGAAGGAAATTACCATAAGTTTGTTCTTGACAACTTGCCTTTAAAATTGATATAATAATCGTAAGATGGATATTGTCGGAGGAAGTTAATCTATGACAACAAAAACAGTTACCATACAGAATACCGTTGGGCTTCACGCAAGACCGGCAACTTTCTTTATACAGAAAGCTAATTTCTACAAGAGCACCGTTATGATTGAAAAAGGTACAAGACGTGCCAACGCCAAAAGCCTTTTGGGTGTGCTTTCTTTGGGTATAGAAAAGGGCCATGACATTACTATCCGTGCTGAGGGCATTGATGAGGCTGAGGCTGTAGAGGGTCTTGCCGATCTGCTTCTTAACGGCTTTAACGACTAATTATGTCTTTTTGCGGCGGCGCTTAAAAGCAAGCGCCGCTTTTTGTTTTTTATGGGAAAGGGGTGACTTTTGCCGTGACAAGAGAAGAACTGTTTTTGGCGGCAAGAGATTTGCCTGCCACGCCCGGGGTTTATATAATGCGCAACTCGGCAGACAGGGTAATATACGTGGGCAAATCCAAGGCGCTGCGTAACAGAGTAAGCAGTTACTTTGCCCCCTACGCCAACCACAAGGGCAAAACCCTGCACATGGTTGCCTCGGTTCACCATTTTGAGGTGTACCACACCGCAACCGAGCTGGAGGCTCTGGTGCTTGAGGATAGGTTTATCAAGCAGTTTATGCCCAGGTACAACATCAAGCTTAAGGATAGCAGCAGTTATCCCTACATTAAGGTTTCTGAGGGGGATTATCCCCGCATAAGCGTAGTTACCAAGCGTGAAGGGGAGGGTGCCTATTACGGGCCTTACGCCTCCCACACCACCGCAAAAAGCATTGTGGCTTCGGTTAAAGGTGCCTTTGCACTACCCTCCTGCAACCGCCGTTTCCCTGCAGATATCGGCAAGGGCAGACCCTGCCTTAACTACCATATAGGACGTTGCGGCGGCGTATGTGCAGGCAAGCTAAGCAAAAAAGAATATGCCGAGCGCATAGCAGGTGCAAAGCGCCTGCTTAGCGGAGATTGCTCGGCGCTTATTAAAGAATTAGAGGCAAAAATGAACGCCGCCAGCGAGGCGATGGAGTACGAGCAGGCGGCAGTTTACAGAGACAGCATGAAGGCTGTTGCAAAAATCCGTGATAAACAGCACATTGTTGCCGCCCCCCACGTTGAGGCTGATGTTTTCGGCGTTTATGCCGACGAAGCAGGCAGTGCCGTTACCGTGCTTATTATAAGGGGCGGTGCCATAACCGACCGTGAAAACTTCTTTTTCGGTAGTGACGAGATAGTTTCGCCCGCTTCAATAGCTTCACTTATCAACAGCTATTACCGCAACAAGGGCTTTATACCCAAGGAGGTATGGTGCGGCTATGACCTTGGGGAGGAAGCCGCACTTTTAGGTGACGTGCTGGGCAAAAACCGACTTATACTGCCAAAGCGCGGCGAAAAACGTGCCATGACCGAGCGTGCCGAAAGCAACGCCAAGGAGCAGCTTTTACACAGGCGGGCAGAAAACGAAAGGCAAACGGGGTTCCTTGCCTCCTTTGCTGCCTTCTTAGGGCTGGAGGTAGTGCCGGAGCGTATAGAAAGCTACGATATTTCCAACAGCGGCGACGATTACATCACCGCCGGCATGGTGGTAATGGAAAAAGGAAAGTTTTGCAAAAAGCATTATAAATCCTTTAACATAAAGGAAAGCGACGGACAGGATGACTTTGCCGCCACCGCCGAGGCGTTGCGCCGCCGCTTTGCCCACGCAGACGAGGGCGAATCCTGGGAGCTGCCCGATCTTATCCTTGCCGACGGCGGCATTGGCCAGATAAGCGCCATAAGAACCGTGCTGGAGGAATATGGGCTGGATATACCCGTGTTTGGCATGGTGAAGGACGAGCACCACAAGACCCGCACGCTGACCGACGGTGAAAACGAGCTTTCCCTTAACAAGCGCCAGGATATTTTTACTTTTATCTACAAGCTGCAGGAGGAGGTTCACCGTTTTGCTCTGTCAAGGATGGACCGCCGCCGCAGACAAAGCGCAAAAAACAGCGTCCTTACGCAAATAAAGGGCGTAGGCAGTGCCAAGGCAGAGGAGCTTTTGCGGGCGTTTGGCGGCCTTGGAGAGCTTAAAAAGGCATCGCCGGAGCAGATTGCCGCCGTTAAGGGAATAAACCGTGAAACGGCGGAGCGTATTGCAGAGTTTTTGGGGGAGAATATAAAATGAAAAAGATATTGGCAATAATTCTTTCCGCAATTCTGCTTTTGTCACCCGTATCCGCCGCAGCAAAAAGCGTTGTGGTTTCCCTCAGCTCTGCCTGCGGCTCTGAGGGGGAGGCGGTCACCCTTGCCCTATCTTTTAGAGGGACGGGGCAGCTTTCTGCCGTATGCTTGGAGCTGAAATACGACCAAAATGCACTAAGCTACCTTTCATATACCAAGGGTGCGGGGCTTAAGGCGGAGTATTGCAGTCTTGTCCACGTGGCAGACGGCAGGCTTAGGCTGACCTTTACCGACCCCAAAGAGGATTACGGCGCAGTGGGACCGGTGGTTTATTTAAAGTTTAAAATAATATCCGATACGGTAGGTGCCGTAAAGGTTACCCCGCTGGTTACGGAAGGCGCCTTGTTTGACAGCGGCTATATTGAGCTTGAATACACGGCAGAGGCAGGGGCCGTAACGGTTTTGCCTACCCTGCCCCAAACCGACCTTGAAATATCGGCAGGGCTGGTGTACTTGGATAAGCCCATAAAACCGAGAGAGCTGGCATCCCTTTTGGGCAACGGAATAACCGTAAACAAAAGCGGCGGCTATGTAGGCAGTTGCTGCGAGCTTAGCTATAACGGCAGCAGCTTTTATACCGTTTACAAAGGCGATGTTAACGGCGACTCTCTGATTACCACCGCCGACTATTTAAGGATGCAAAGCTTTTTAAAGGGCGCCGCTGCTTTATCCTACCCGTCAATTGCCGCCTGCGACATGGACGGCAACGGCATACACAACACCACCGATGCGCTGTATCTGCGCCAAATACTTATGGGAGATAAAAATTAAGAAACCGTCAAAAAAACTATTGACAATAGGCAAAAACTGTGATAGAATACATCTTGCGCAGAGGAAGACCCCAAAGCGCAGGATAAAATAGCGGGATTGTGTAAAGGTAGCACGACAGACTCTGACTCTGTTTGTGAGGGTTCGAAT
>JAZUNS010000129.1:0-2848 GCA_045604285.1 Eubacteriales bacterium | reverse complement strand
CCCCAACTCCTTGGCTCAAAGAACGACATGGCTACGATCCGACTTCTTTGTCTGCATCGCTTCCTGCATGTCCGGTACCACCTTTACCACCGGTGCCGCCGGTACCGCCATTGCCACCATCACCGTATTTAACTAATGTTGTTCCGGAATAAATCTTTATTGTAGAATCTTTCAAAATTGGCAATGCACCAACTCCTCCGTTTCCTCCGGATCCGCCTTTACCACCGGTTCCTCCTGCTCCTTGCTTTGTTGAGTGCGGTGTTGTATCAACCCACATATCAGAGGTGGAAGAACCATTCGATCCCGTAGAACCGGTGCTCCCTTTGCCGCCTGTGCCGCCTTTACCGCCGCATATGGTTACATTTGATGCATCTATTTCAATTGCTGGAGCAACTATTGCTATTGCACCACCGGCTCCAACGTTTCCGGTTGAACCTGTTGAGCCGGTACCGCCGGTTATAGTCAATGTTGCTTCGCCGCATATATTCACATTTGCGTTTGGAGAATTTATAGCTATTGTATCAGTCGAGCCTATTATTGTGTTTGAAGTGCCTTTGCTTATTATACACATGGGTCTATCTGAAGGGTTAATAATAGTGCCCGTAATATTTGCGTTTTCCAAAACTAAAAACGCAGTGCCGGATGATGCATTGCCCGTAACGTTTACGGTCACACCGCTTGCGGTACCGGAAAGTCTAACCGGAGTCAGCCCAACGTTATAGGTCGTGTTGTCGGCGAGTGTCGTTAACGAAGCGCTTTTAGCGGATTCGATAGCTGCTTTATTTGTATCAAACCAATTGCTTTGTGTGGAAGTGCTTACTGCGCTTGCTTCCGTAACGGTCATTTCTCCGTTTACAGAAACTGAATTGAGGCACTGACTTATCGTGCCTGCGTTATAACCGACGATGCCGCCGATATATGCAACGTTGTTTTCGTTGTCGGACGCAACTGCATTTATACTGCCGCTTACGGCAACGTTTTCTATCGTACCTGCACTGTAACCAAAAAGACCTGCGTAAGTATTGCAGGCAGTAATGCTAAGACCGGATACGGTATTGCCGTTACCGTCAAAAGTTCCGGTGAAGGGTGCATCTGCCGTGCCGATAGGGGACCATTCACTATAGCTTGAAAGGTCGATGTTGTTAATAAGAACGTATTTGCCGTTCAGGTTATTACGAATATTGTTGAATTCTTCTGCGGTTTGTATAAACGTGTAACCGGAAAAATCCTTATTACCCGTGGGCTTATAAATATAATCGCTGTAAATATCGGCATACTGCTCGTCGATATTTTCGTTAAAATATTGTTCAAGCTCGATTCTGCGGTCTACCTGTGCCGTATCGACCAACAGTTCCCAAACAGGAAGAAGCTTAAGGTTGTCATCAACCAGTATTACCGCATTATCTCTGTTAATGGAAGAAGCCCATTTGCTTGCACCGTCACCGGTCCAAGAGAAATTGCCTTCGCCGCCCCTTGCAAAGTCGCTACCCATTTTTATGCTGCTTTCTTCTGAGGAGCCGTTTGCCGCATTATATATTATATCCAGTTCTTTTTTCTTTGAAATGGCGCCTTCCCAATTTGAAGAAAGGCTAGTGCTATGGTTAGAGCCGGTTTCGGTGGATTCTAAAGATAACTCTCCATAATAGCTGGATATGGCAGAGCCGCCGGCGGTGTAACGAGTAACGATGTGACTTCCGTAATTAGAAAAGAATACTTCCGGGTCATCGTTCAAAAGGCTGTCCACAAAATCTTTGTGTAGTATGGTATAGTCGCCGTTATCGTTTGTACTCCAAAGTCTGGCGATCTGTTCTTTGTTGTCAAGCCACATAGTGTATACGCCGATTTCATAAAGATATTCTAACAAAGCATATTCTTTAGAGTTTTTTTCGCTGCTGCTACCGGACGTGCTACCGGAATACGAAAAATCAAGAGAATACTTGCTGCTTAAATTCAGCTCAAGAAATTTAACGTTAATTTTTCCGCTTATCTCTTGGCCTAAGCCGTAATTTACGTTAAAGCTTTGGGACATATTGTTAAAGTATTCACTGGTTGAAGTAATATAGGTGTACTTGGATTCACTTCTGGATGTCGACAAGTATTGTGCTGTCAGCCCATCCGTACCTATAAAAATTTGACGCGATGGTGCATCCTCGATATAGACGTCGCCCAACATATTATAAGCAATGCCTAATTTGTCCATCCCATCAACCGTAGAAATATTAGACTCAGTTCCTGCTGCGTAAGACGTGAATTGGAAAACACTTACCGTCATAAGGACAGCTAAAAATAATGATAGCGCTCTTTTCATAAATGTCATCTTCCTTCCATTATCTGATGTTTACATTATATAATGTGCAAGTCTATTTGTCAACACAAAAATGGTATATAATCTAAACATTAGATATTTCGGACATAATATAGAAGGGGTGTTTGGGTGTGAGGCTGAGGATAGACGAGATACTGAAGGAAAAGGGAAAAACCAAGTATTGGCTTTATATACAGCTTGGGCTTAGCTATCAGAATTTTAACAAGATAATCAACAACCAAACCAAGGCGATAAGGTTTGATAACCTAAAGGCTATATGCGATATTTTAGAGTGTACCCCCAACGACCTTTTTGATATATATCATACCGAAACAAACTAAAAGCAGGCACACTGTTAAGGTGTGCCTGCTTAATTGGTGCCTTAAGGCGTGGAAATAAACGCCCGGTTCTACCGGGGGAAGATAAAAACTTTAGTAAAAGTATATTAAAACCTCCGTGATATAATTTGTGTAAAGGTTTGGCGACCGCATTACACAAAAGAACAAGGAGGTTTTAAACATGTTTAAAAAAGAGAAAAACGAG
>JAZUNS010000128.1:0-2407 GCA_045604285.1 Eubacteriales bacterium | reverse complement strand
AAGGCAACTTCACTTGCCCATAAGGGCAAACTTAAAGGTGTATTTTCTGCGGCGCATGTCCGCAGAAAATACGGTAGTGATAACGTAATGCAAAAAATCAGGGAGGATATCCCTGATTTTTTTGGTTTATTAAATTGTTTTTCGTGTTCTGTGCCTTTGTCAGCGGTCCGACGGCAGGCTTTTGTATTACTTACAACAACCGCCTCGGTCGCCTCTGTCACCTCTGCCGCTATCACCGGTGTCGGCATAGGGGAAGAACTCGTCAAGAGGGAAGTTCATCCTGCCGAAAACGTGGCAAGGGTCAGAGGAGCTGATGGAGGGGGTACTGTCCTTTTCGGGCAGACAGAAGCGGGATGCGGGAATAACAAGGTGAGCGGGGCGCTCCATGCGGATAACCGAGAAAATACCAACGGAAACGAACAGCTCGTTAACACCTACGCCGTCAACCAGGCAACCGTCAAATTTGCCCTTGATGCCGTCGGGCAGGCTATCTATATTGCAGCAGCAATTGCCAAAGTTGCGGCAACGCTCTACCAGCTTAACGTCAAGACATATAGGGGGTGCAACCTCAACGGTAACGGTGGGAAGCTGAGGGTCGTTTTCGCACTTAAGCTTGGGGGGCAGCTTGCAAAAACCGTTGTTGTCGGGGTCAGAGGTAAATACGCTTACGTTCTTTTCGCTGCCGTAAAGTATAACCTTTTTGTCATAAACGGCAAGCCCTTTTACCTCGTAGGACTTTCCGCAAACGCAGACCTCTACCGTAATGCACAAATAGTACCTTATAAGTACCTGATAGAAGCCCTTGTTAAAGGGAACGGGGTCAATAGTGATGTCCGTAGTCATCACCTCTGCGCCCTTACAGCGTACAGCCGTGGCGTGGTCAATAACCTCTTGGGCACATTCGCAAAGATAAACTCGTATATCCTCCAGACAATCCTTGTCTTTTGCAGAATCAAAGATTTTATTTGCAGTGATACAGCAAACCGAATCGGAGGTTTTGCCGCAGGCAAGCGGCTGGCAATTCATTCTTTCACCCATTTGATATATCCTCCTAAAATAATGAATAGACGTGTATAAACCAACGCCTTTCTGTACCATGTTATGCTGCGTTTTTAATAGTGTGCGTATCGATTGGCAATAAAATATTTACATACTTATACGTACATTTAGTCAAATATAGCCATTGACAAAAGCAGAAGCTTTGTTGTATAATTGAAGTGCTAAAATTATCGCTTTGTATAAAAAAGCGAAATAAAGAAAAGGAGAAACCCAATGAGACAAAGCAAAAGATTGTTGGCAGCGATCCTTGTACTTGCAATGATCGTTTCCACAGCGTCCTCAATCTTCATGGTGTCTGCAGCAGTTGAAGCCGGCGGCGACAACTTGTTTGCAAACCTCACCGTGAACTATTATCTCAAGAGCAAGTGGGGCGAATATGCAGGCACCTCCACTCTGCCCACCGACGGTGCATACCGTGGTGACGGCACCAACGCATGGAACGGCAACTCTGCTGTACCCGGCGTAACCTTCGACACTGCAAACCTTAACAGTACAGGTACAACCGAAAACTTCTTGGTATTCGGTCTTACCGAAGCATCCGATATCGCTGTTATTAACATTGACGGCTATCGTGAAAACGGCAACAGAAACTACGGTTCTCTTGAAGTATACGTAAGTGACACCGATTTCACCGTTGATGCAACCACTTGGGAAAGCGTTGCTACCACCCTTACCAAGGTAGAATATACCATGGATAAGGCAGTAATTGCAGACGCTCCTCAGGCAAGCGGCGCTGATCAGTTCTACAACCTTACTCTTAACTTTGCAAGCGCTGTAAATGCAAAGACCGTTATCATCAACACCAACATCGGCAGAACCGGCAGTAACTTCTTCCAGTTCGACGAAATCAGAGCTTATGCACCTGCAGCAAGCGAAGACAGCTCTGAAGCCGATTCTTCTGAAGAAAGCTCTGAAGAAGTAGTGGAAAATCAGGTTATCGTAGCTCCCTCCATTCCTGATAATGGCGGCACCCCCGGTAACTTCACTATCACCGCTCCTACCAAGGTAAACGTTGGTGACACCTTCACCATCACCTATACCTTCTCTGATTACACCTTTACTGATATCGGCAACGGCTGCCCCAGCGCATACGCATTCAGCTATCTGTTCGATACCAGATACATCATCTTCTCCTCTACTCTCGCATCCGAGTGCGTTACTCACCCCGGCATGACCGAGTCTTGGGACGATGCATGTGATATGGGTGACGGCCAGGGCCTCGGCGGCGTAGAAGCTACCGACAAGTCCACCCCCAATATGCAGGAAGTAACCGTAAGCTACGCTACTTCTAACTTCGACCAGGGCCTTAAGGAAGAATACGTAATCGAAATCTCCTATAAGGCAGTAT
>JAZUNS010000127.1:0-19053 GCA_045604285.1 Eubacteriales bacterium | reverse complement strand
GTTGCGAACGAATGTGAGCAATGGGGTGTTTATCCGGGGTCCCCGCCACGAACGCAGTGAGCAATGGGGTGTTTAAGATGGCAGAAAAAGGAAGCAGACGGTGCGAAGCAAGCCGAGAGCTGTACTATGTACTGCGAGGCGAAGCTTCGTGCCGAGCAAAAAATATAAAGAATAAAAAAGTCAATCGGAGGGACGCTCCGATTGACTACAACTAAAGAAATAATATCGCATTTTTTGCGTTCTGCGCCTTTTTATGCCGTCTTAACCGAGCATTTTTGCGAGGTCGGCAATTATATCCTCAGCATCCTCAATGCCTACGGAAAGTCTTATAAGCCTATCGGTAATGCCTATGCGGTTGCGAATTTCTGCAGGGATAGAGGCGTGGGTCTGGGTCTGGGGATAGGTAATAAGGGTTGCCGTGCCGCCAAGACTTTCGGCAAACATTATCATATCGCCGCCGCAAAGCACCTGCTCTACCTTATTAACGTCCTTAATGGTAAAGGATATCATCCCGCCGAAGCCCGTGGTCTGCTTCTTGGTAACGTCATAGGAGGGGTGGTCCTCAAGCCCTACGAAATAAACCTTTTCAACTGCGGGGTGCTGTTTTAGGTAAGCCGCAACCTTAATTGCGTTTTCCTCGTGCTTCTTCATGCGGAGCGCCAAGGTCTTTATACCTCTAAGCAACAGCCAACTGTCAAAGGGAGCAAGCCCCGCACCCTCGGTACGAAGCATAAGCCCAACACGCTTTTCCAGCTCCTCACTGTTAACCACAACAAAGCCTGCGGTGGTATCGTGGTGGCCTGCCAAAAACTTGGTGCCGCTGTGGATAACTATATCCGCACCCAGCGGAATAGGCTTTTGGAAATAAGGGGTAAGGAAGGTGTTATCAACCACAAGCATAGTGCCGCAAGCCTTGGATATCTCGGAGATAGCCGCAATATCCGCCACCTTCATCATGGGGTTGGTGGGGCTTTCCAGATAGATCATCTTTGTGTTGGGCTGCACAGCCGCCTTTATGGCGTCTATCTCGCCCACGTCAACGTAGGTAAACTCTACGCCAAAGTTCTTCCAAAGCTCCTCAATCTGGCGGTAAGAGCCGCCGTATATATCGTCGGAAACCACAACGTGGTCACCGCATTTAAGCAGGGAAAACACTGCGGTAACAGCCGCAAGCCCGCTGGCAAAGGCAAAGGCGGCAGCGCCCTCCTCAAGCAGGGCAACGGTACACTCCAGCTCGTATCTGGTGGGGTTGTCACAGCGAGAGTAGCTGAACTGTATACTAGAGTTAAGACCGGGGTTTTTGTATGTAGAGGTCTGATAAATGGGGAAGCTTATAGCACCCGTAAGGGGGTCACAGCCCTTGTAGCCGTGTACTACGGCAGAATCCATTTTTCTGCTGAATTGCTTGTGGTTCTTGTCTATCATAACAAAGCACTCCTTAAAAAAGTCAATCTATTCTTAAAGGTTTAAAGCCCAGGGCGTCTGCCGATATAAGAAACAGGTCGGCCTTACCCAGACTTTTTTCGGTTATTTGGGGGTTAATACCGTGCAGATGCCCGTAGTAGCACCGTTTAATATCGTACTCCCAAAGCACCTCTGCCAATGGGGCGCACTTAACGCCGCCAAGGGCGGGCGGATAGTGCAAAAACACTAAAATTTCGTCCCCGTCGCCGGCAATTGCCCTGCCTGCCTCTAAGGAACGGCGAAGCCTGCCCGCTTCTCTCTGCACTATTTTTTCGTCCTCGGCACCGTAGCTTCCGTCGGGAAACCAGCCCCTGGTGCCGCAAATTATCTTGTTGCCGTGGCGATAGGCGTTGTTAAACAAAAACTCAATGCTGTCTGCGCCTATGCGTGTTTTAAAGTCGTTAAGCTTGGTAAGGGTACCCCACCAATAATCGTGGTTGCCCTTGCCTATTATTTTTCTGCCCGGCAGGCTGTGTATAAACAGCAGGTCCTTTTCGGTGTTTTCAAACCGCATCCCCCAGGAGATATCGCCGGGGATAACCACGGTATCCTCCTCGGTAACGGTGTCTTTCCACGCCGCCTCAAGCCTTTCCTTATGGTTGAACCATGCGGGGCCGAAAACGTCCATGGGCTTGTCGGTGCCCTCTGACAAATGCAGGTCGGCTATAACGTAAAGCGCCATATTTTAAAGCTCACCGGTTTTTGCATCGGTCCACACCTCAAATATGCCGCCGGCGCAAAGCAGGGTACTTATAAAACGAACCCAAAAAACAAGCTTATCGTCATCCCACTTGGTAGCCTCAAAGGTCTCAACCGTTACGTACTTGAATATAACGCAAACCAAAGCAACCAGCAAGGCGGAAACCACCACCCGCGCGGTTATACCCATGGGGGTGCTTCTGTCATAAGCCGCACGGGAGCGCAAGCCTATAACCAAGGCGCCGCCGTACATTATCGCTATAAGGATGTAGGGAACAAGATACATATTTTCACCCCGATTATTCTTAAAAAATCAGTCCATACTAATAACAAATTACGAAAGGAGCAATCTGTTATGACCTGTGACAAGAAGGAAAAGCCCATAAAGGGAATAAGCTGTGCCGTAAAAAACTGCCAGTACCACAACGGTGATTGCCAATGCATTGCGGGCAGCGTTGCCGTGGGCCCTGCCAGTGCCTGCTGCAGCTCTGAAACCGTGTGTGCCACCTTCCGCAAAAAGGAAAGCTAAGCCTTAAAGCTTTTCTGCGGCAAACTCGTAAACTCTGGCGTCGATATCTGCCTTATCCGTTACGCCCTCAAATCTGACGGTCTTACCCTTCAGGTCTGCCAGGGCTTTCGGAGGGCAGGTGCCGGAGATTCTTGCCAAATCGTCAATGCAGTCAAAATCGCTGCCGCCCTTATCCTCGCCCAATGCCTTAAGCACTGCACGGGGGAACTTGTAGGGCGATGCGGTGGAGGCTACCAGCATGGGCGTGTTATCGCCGCTTTCCGCCTTATACTTATCGGCACAGTACAGAGCAACCGCCGTGTGGGGGTCGCACAGATAGCCTGCCTTAAAGTAGCGGGCAATAGTCTCTTCGGTGGCGTTTTCGTCCCCGTAAAGGGCGGCAAAATCCTTTGCCAACGCCGCTTTGGTCTCATCATCCACGGTAAACACGCCGTTTTCGTTAAGGTCCTTCATCAGTGCGGCGCACTTTTCCGCACCCAGGGTAAAGTAAAGCAGTCTTTCCAGGTTGCTTGATATCAGTATATCCATGGAAGGCGAGCTTGTTGTATAGAAAGGACGGCGTTTATCGTAAACACCCGTGGTAAAGAAGTCGGTAAGTATGTTGTTTTTGTTGCTGGCGCAAACCATGGTCTTTATGGGCAAGCCCATAACCTTTGCTATATACGCCGCAAGAATGTTACCAAAGTTGCCCGTAGGTACGGTAACGTTTATCTCGTCGCCCATCTTAACGGTGCCTGCGGCAACCATATCGAGATAAGCGGAAACGTAGTAAACTATCTGGGGAGCAAGTCTGCCCCAGTTTATAGAGTTTGCGCTGGAGAAGAACAGCCCCCGGGCGCCAACCTTAGATGCCGCATCGGCGCTGGTAAATATGCGCTTAACGGCGGATTGTGCATCGTCAAAGTTGCCCTTTATGCCGCAAACGGAAACGTTTGCACCCTCCTGGGTAGCCATTTGAAGCTTTTGCACGGGGCTTACGCCTTCACTGGGGTAAAATACCTGTATGCGTACACGGGGTACGTCAGAGTAGCCCGCAAGTGCCGCCTTGCCCGTATCGCCGGAGGTGGCAACAAGTATAAGGGCGTCCCTTTCCTCACCGCATTTACCCAAGGAGAGGGAAAGCAGATGGGGCATTATCTGAAGCGCCATATCCTTAAATGCGCTGGTGGGGCCGTGCCACAGCTCCAGCACGCTGTTGCCCAAAGCCTTGGCAACGGGGGTGGTGCATTTGCCAAATCTTTCTTCCGCATAGGCGGTGTCTGCCGCCTTTTTAAGCTCCTCGGCAGAATAGTCCGTAAGGAACATACCAAGTATCTCTGCGGCTCTTTCGGAATAGCTCATGCCCGAAAGCTTTGCAAGCAGCTCCTCGGTAAGGGCGGGGATGCCCTCCGGTACGAAAAGCCCGCCGTCTGCGGCTATGCCGTTTTTTATTACATAAGCAGCGGTTCTGCCGCTGTCGTTACCTCTTGTGCTGTTATACAACATAATATTCTTCTCCGTCTTAAAAAATATTTTTTGTATGGGTTATCCGTTTTGCGCCTTCCTCGTCTGCTATTATCTCAATCAGGTCAAAACGGCGTTTTTTGTATTTTCTTGTGTATCTGAAATTGCCTATATACAGCGGAACCCTGTTGCCCACTCCGTCCACACGGCAAAACTCCGTTGCGGCACGGCGCATACCGCTTATTTTTCGGTAGGTTATCCTTTCGCCGGGATAGCCGTAGGCAAGGCTGCGCCTGGCTTTAACCTCCACAAACACCAGCACCCGTCGTCGCAGGGCTATAATGTCCAGCTCTCCGTGGACGGTGTTGTAGTTCATGCCCACTATGCGATAGCCGCGGTCCTTTAAATATTCTAAAGCAGCGTCCTCACCAATTCTGCCAAATGTCTTGTTGTTCAATGCTGTCCCCCAGAGTTTTTCTCAAAAAGCTCTTTCTGTGCAGGGGGCAAGGCCCCAGCTTAAGTATTGCCGCCTTGTGTGCCTTGGTGGCGTATCCCTTGTGCTTGGCAAAGCCGTAGCCGGGATAAAACTTGTCCATTTCCATACAGAAATTGTCACGCTCTACCTTAGCAAGGATGGATGCCGCCGCAATAGACGGGCTTTTACCGTCGCCCTTTATTACCGGCACCGCTTTTATGTGAAAATCCCTTGCCACGTTGCCGTCTATAAGGGCAACATCCGGCACGGATTTAAGCTTTTCTATGGCACGTCGCATGGCAAGCATGGAGGCATTAAGAATGTTTATAGCCTCTATCTCGTAAACCTCTGCGTGGGCAACGGCATAGTCCACCGCTACCTCTTTTATTCTGCGGCACAGATCGTTTCTTTTGGCTTCGCTAAGCTTTTTAGAGTCGTTAAGCCCCTCAATGTCAATTCCCTTGGGCAATATAACGGCAGCGGCAAACACAGGCCCCGCCAAAGGCCCTCTGCCCGCCTCGTCACAGCCGCAAATCACCTGTACGCCTTCTTCAAACCAGCCGTTTTCAATATCCCAATTAAGCATTCGGTAAGCCCTCCTTCGTACCTTAGTCCAAAGTTATCCTGCCTATCTTTCCTGCTCTGTATTCATCCAGCAAACAAACGGCAAACCTTTCGGTGTCTGCCACGCCGCCTCTTTGCAAAAAGCCGCGCTTTTTTGCCATGCGCTCCAACAGCTCCTCCTTAGGCTCGCCCTCTATGGCAGAGACCTTGTAGCGCTGTTCCGTAAGGGTGGGGTACTTTTCCAAAAGCAGCACGGCAAGCTTTGCCGCCAACTCCTCCAGGTCAAGAATTTCGTCCCTTATGGCACCGGTAAACGCCAGCTTTTCACCCACGCTTTGATCTTCAAACTTGTGCCAAAGCAAGCCGGGGGTGTCAAGCAGCTCTATCCCGCCGGGTGCGCTTATCCACTGGGTGGTGCGGGTAACGCCGGGTCTGTCCTCCGCCTTTGCCTTGGAGGTACCGGTAAACTTGTTTATAAAGGTGCTTTTGCCCACGTTGGTAACGCCCAGCACCATGCCCCTTATTTTTCTGCCTGCCATGCCCTTATCCGCATACTTCTGCAGCTTTTCCTTGCACAGCTCTCTTATAGCGGGGGCTATGGCGTTATAGCCCATGCCGCTTTTGCTGTCTATGGCAATAACGTAGGCACCCTCCGCCTCTATTTGCTTTTTAAACTCACCCGTGCGGGCGGGGTCCGCCAGTGAGGTCTTGGTAAGCAGGGTAAGCCTTGGCTTATCCTTGCATATCTCTTTAAGGTCGGGATTGCGGCTGGATAAAGGAATCCTTGCATCAAGCAGCTCCACCACGAAATCCGCAGGGACTATGCTGTTTACAAGGGCACGCTTTGCCGCCGCCATGTGTCCCGGATACCAAACTATAGGTTCACTCATTCCATTGTACCAAAGCTGTCAAGGGGCGATACTCTCAAAAGCACCCTGCCAAGCAGCCTTTCCTCTTCAAAAAAGCCAACAGAACGGCTGTCGGTGGAATTGTTGCGGTTGTCACCCATAACAAACAGCATCCCCTCCGGCACCGTAAACGATGCGTTGCCGTCCTTATCTATCGTTACGGCGTCCTCGTTGGCAAAAAAGCCGTTATTCATCCTGCCGGCGGTTTTAAGAATATAATCCTCCTGCAGTACAACGCCGTCCACGGTAACCTTCCATTGGCTGTAATTAAGCTCTACCTTCTGACCGCCGGTGGCAATAACACGCTTAATAATATATTTTTCGTTAAGCATACCCTCGGCGTTAAGTACAACTATGTCGCCGGTTTCGGGGGTGTAGAACAGGTCGGATATTATAAGCTTATCTTGGTCTATAAGGGTGTTGTTCATAGAATCGCCGTCAACGGTAACAAATCTGAGGATGAAGGCAAAAATTATCATCATCAGCACCAGGGCGTGACAAAAGGTTTCAAAGCTGTCAAAAATATCGGCAAATAAAGATTGTTTGCCGGTTATTTTTTCGGGCTGCTCCTGTCTGCGCCTTTGCCCGGGCTGCTCTTCTTCCTCGGCAGCCTCATCCACCGTAAGTATCTCAACATCCTCTTCGGGCAACAGGGTTTCTTCAACCTCGTCGTTATCGTCGGTTCTTAAAATATCTGCCATTAAAAATACTCCTAAAAAAACGCCTCGCGCGCACGCACGCACGCGATAATACAAAAGTGTCCGTAAAGACAGACACTTTGTACCTCGCATAATACTTTAGATCTTTTCCTTGACCTTAGCGTATTTGCCAACCCTGCCACGCAGATAGTAAAGCTTCGCACGGCGAACCTTACCACGACGTACAACGGTTACGTCCTGAACGTTAGGGCTGTGGATGGGGAAGGTCTTCTCGGTACCAACACCGTAGGAAATACGGCGTACGGTAAAGGTTTCGCTAACCCCGCTGTTTCTCTTTGCAATAACGGTGCCCTCAAAAATCTGAGTTCTCGTTCTTGCGCCTTCCACTATTCTCTGATGAACCTTAACGGTATCACCGATTTCGAACTTAGGAAGCTCTTTCTTAAGCTGCTCATCCGTAAAAGCTTTTAACATATCCATGTAAAGCTCCTCCTCTCAAACCGCGTTCTTGCCGAGCCGCAGAGGACCGCAGTATTTAATTTAACGACTGATTATAGCACATATATTTTCGCTTTGCAAGCCCCAAATTCAAATTTTTTGCAAAAGGCGAAAAATGTTGAGCAAAAAACAAGGCTTTTTGTTGACAAACAAAGGATTTAATGGTAATATACCAAATTAGGGAAATAGGGGGAGGTTATGACTTTTTGGGCAGAATTCTTTTTGTCACTTCCTTTAAAGGCGGCGTAGGAAAAACCACCGTATCCGCCAACATATCTGCCGCCCTTGCCGCCCTGGGCAAAAACGTCCTTGTGGTGGATGGGGATTACGGCAACCGTTGTATGGACCTGGTTTTGGGTATGGAGGATGCTTCGCTTTTCGACGGGGCAGACGCCATCACCGGCAAGGTAATTGCCAAAAACGCCATAGTCCGTCACGAAACGGAAGGCAGGCTTTATTTTCTGCCTGCACCTGCATTCTTCGGCGGCAAGCTTTCGCCGGAGGATACCTGCGCCTTTTTTTCCAAGCTTAAGAAAGAGTTTGACTACATAGTTGTGGACAGCTCTGCAGAGGATAGCCCCACCTACCGTGCCTTTGCCAGGGCAGCGGATGACGCCTTGGTGGTAAGCCTGCATCAGTCAACAGCCATCCGTGCGGCGGAAAAAACGGCGGCAATGCTTGCATCGCTGGGCTTTTCCAACATCCGTATGGTTGTAAACTGTTACAGAGAGGATGCGGCTAAAAAAGGGCTTTTGCCACCTATAACCGATATAATCGGCAGGGCAAAGATACAGCTTATAGGCGTAATTCCCTCTGACCAAAACGTTACCCTAATGCAAGAGGCGGGCGCGCTTCCCTTCAGGTGTAAGGGCAGGCTTTCCCCTTACGAGGCGGCAAGCATCAATATCGCCAAGCGACTTGCGGGGCAAAGGGTTGCCTTGTTTAAGGACGTTTACAAAACAAAAAAATTCAAAAAGTACTTATAACGACTGTGACAGGAGGTAGTTTTTATGGAAATAGCAGTTATCGCCAGTGACAAGAGAAAAGAATTAATGACGGAATTTTGCATAGCCTATTGCGGTATACTCAGCAGACATCACCTCTGCGCAACCGGTATAACCGGCAGATACCTCAGCGAGGCAACAGGGCTTGATATAGAAATGCTTTTGGCAGGCTCCCACGGGGGGACCCAGCAGATAGCGGCACGTATCGCTTATAACGAAATAGACCTGCTTTTATACTTCCGTGATACGGCTGACGACAAGGAATATTCAGACGACCAGCTTAACCTTGTCCGTATGTGTGATAAGCAAAACATACCCGTTGCCACCAACATAGCAACGGCAGAGGCGCTTATCCTTGCCCTTGACAGGGGCGATCTGGATTGGCGTATGCTTGTTCATCAAAAAGACGACTGAGAAAGAAGGTTAACGCTTTGGCTAACATACAAAAACCCAAGGGCACAATGGATATATTGCCCGATAAAAGCTACGTTTGGCAATATATCGAAAAGAACGTAAGAGAAGTGGCGGCAACCTACGGCTACGGCGAGATCCGTATGCCCACCTTTGAAGCTACCGAGCTTTTTGACCGTGGCGTGGGCGATACCACCGACATCGTTCAAAAGGAGATGTACACCTTTACCGATAAGGACGGCAGAAGTCTGTCCCTTCGTCCCGAGGGTACCGCAGGCGTGGTACGCAGTATAATCGAAAACGGGCTTTGTATGCAGGCAATGCCCCTTAAGCTTTATTATATCAGCAACTTTTTCCGCTACGAAAAGCCCCAGGCGGGCAGAAGTCGTGAGTTTTTCCAGTTTGGCGTTGAGACCTTCGGTGCCGATTCTGCCCTTGCGGATGCGGAAGTTATTTTGCTGGCTTCAGACGTTTTTAAGCGTCTTGGTGTAAAAAGTGTTGTGCTTAAGATAAACTCTATCGGTTGCGGCAAGTGCCGCGGCGATTTCAGAGAAGCGCTTAAGGCGTATTTTAAGGAGAGGGAGGGCGGCCTTTGTGATACCTGCAAGGGCAGGCTTGAGACCAACCCTTTGAGAATCCTTGACTGTAAGTGTCCCGAGTGTAAGGTGATCGCTGCCGATGCCCCCAAGACCGTTGACTATCTTTGTGACGATTGTAAAGAGCATTTTCAGGCGCTTAAGGCGGTTCTTAACGGTGCGGGCGCTGAATTTGAGGTAGACCCCTTCATCGTAAGAGGGCTGGATTATTACACCGGCACCGTATTTGAGTTTGTTTCCAACATCGGCGCCCAGTCCACGGTATGCGGCGGCGGCAGATACGATAATTTGGTAAGCAGCCTTGGCGGCCCCGCCCTGTCCGGCGTGGGCTTCGGCATGGGTATTACCCGCCTTATTGCGGCAATGGAGATGGACGGCGTTATCCCCGAGGACCCCTATGCGCCGGATATATACATAGCCTCCGCCTGCCCCTCGGCAAGAGAGCCTGCGTACCTTCTTGCAAGGGCGCTTCGCGGCGAGGGACTTAAGGCAGAAAGCGACCTTTGCGGCAGGTCACTAAAGGCGCAGATGAAGTATGCGGATAAAAAAGGCGCCCGCTTTAACGTAGTGCTGGGCGATGACGAGCTTGCCGCAGGCAAGGCAAAGCTTAAGAATATGCAAAGCGGTGACAGTGCGGAAATCGCCCTTACCGCAGCAGAAATAAAGGAATATATAAATCGTTTGAGTTGAGGAGATAATTTTTATGGCAGAGCTTATGGGTGAACTCAAGCGCAGCCACTATTGCGGCACGCTTAGAGAAAGTGATATAGGTAGCACCGTTACCGTAATGGGCTGGGTACAGCGTCAGCGTGACCTGGGCAGCCTTGTGTTTATTGACCTGCGTGACCGCAGCGGCGTGGTTCAGCTTGCCTTTGACGAGGGCAGCGACAAGGCGGTTTTTGAAAAGGCGTTTAGAGCAAGAAGCGAGTACGTCCTTGCCGCAGTAGGCACCGTAAGAGAGCGCAGCAGCAAAAACCCCAACATACCTACGGGTAATATCGAAATTTTCGTAACGGAGCTTAGGGTGCTTTCCGCAGCAGAGACCCCTCCCTTTGAAATAGTTGAAAACAGCAAGGCGGGCGAAGAATTAAGGCTTAAGTACCGCTATCTTGACCTGCGCCGTCCCGACCTGGCAAAAAACATCATCTTCCGTCACAAGGCGGCTAAGGTGGTAAGAGATTATTTTGACGAAAACGGTTTTTTGGAGATAGAAACTCCTATGCTGGTTCGCTCCACCCCCGAAGGCGCAAGAGACTATCTTGTGCCCAGCCGTGTACACAAGGGCTCCTTCTACGCCCTTCCCCAGTCCCCCCAGCTTTATAAGCAGCTTCTTATGGTTGCGGGCTTTGACCGCTACTTCCAGCTTGCCCGCTGCTTCAGGGACGAGGACCTCAGAGCTGACCGTCAGCCCGAATTTACCCAGATAGACTTGGAAATGTCCTTTGTGGACGTGGACGACGTCCTTGCTATAGGCGAGGGCTTTATGGCGCGTATGTTTAAGGAGCTTTTGGGGCTTGATATAGAGCTTCCCATTCCCAGATATACCTACAAAGAGGTTATGGAGCGCTTCGGCTCTGATAAGCCTGACCTTAGATACGGCATGGAGATATGCGATATTACCGACGCCGTAAAGACCAGCGAGTTTGTAGTGTTTGCCGGCGCAATCAACGGCGGCGGCAGCGTAAGAGGCATTAACGCCAAGGGCCTTGCCGATAAGCTTACCCGTAAGGAGATAGACAAGCTTACCGAGTACGTCAAGGGCTGCGGCGCCAAAGGTCTTGCCTGGGTAAGAATGACCGAGCAGGGCACCACCTCCTCCTTTGCCAAGTTTATGACCGAGGCGGAAATGGCAGCCATCTGCGAAAAGATGGAAGCACAGACCGGCGACGTTCTGCTTATCATGGCAGACACCGATACCAACAGACTGCTTTCCACCCTTGGAATGCTTCGTATAGAAACCGCCAACCGTGGCGGCGTTAAGAAGGAAGGCTACAAGCCCCTTTGGGTGGTAGAGTTCCCCTTCTTCGAGTTTGATGCAGAGCTGGGCGATTTTGTTGCCATGCACCATCCCTTTACCGCACCCCTTGACGAGTGCCTGCCCTATCTTGAGACGGATAAGGCATCCGTCCGTGCCAAGGCGTATGACCTGGTGCTTAACGGTATCGAGCTGGCAAGCGGCTCCATCCGTATAACCAACCCCGACCTGCAAAACACCATTTTCCGTTTGCTGGGCATCTCCGACGAGGAAGCAAAGATCAAGTTTGGTTTCCTTACGGATGCGTTCCGCTACGGCCCTCCTCCTCACGGCGGCATGGCGCTGGGGCTTGACAGACTTGTTATGCAGCTTTTGGGCTGTGACACCCTCCGTGACGTAGTTGCGTTCCCCAAGGTTCAAAACGCATCAGAGCTTATGACCTCCTGCCCTGCAGAGGTACCCACAAGCCTGCTTGACGACCTGGGCATTGAAGTTAAGAAACAATAATTTTTAGATATAAGGCGGAGGAGAGCTTTTCTCCTTCCGCCTTAAAGCTGTTAAAAGCGGCAAAAATCAAGTCGGGAGTTATCTGATGATAGAATTTAAAAACGTTTACAAGGATTACGGCCAAAATCACGCACTTAAGGGCATAAGCTTTAAGGTGGAGCAGGGCGAAATATTAGGCTTTTTGGGGCCCAACGGCGCAGGCAAAAGCACGGCGCTTAATATTCTTACGGGCTATCTTTCCGCCACCGCCGGCGAGGCGTTTGTGGACGGTATAAGCATATTCGAAAACCCCATAGAGGCAAAGAAAAGAATAGGCTTTTTGCCGGAGCTGCCCCCCATTTATCCGGAAATGCGGGTGGATGAATTTTTAAACTTTGTCTATGACCTTAAGGGCTGCACTCTCCCCAAAAAACAGCATATAGACGATATTTGCGGGGTAGTAAAGCTAAGCCACGTTAAAAAAAGACTTATCAAAAACCTTTCCAAGGGCTATAAGCAGCGTGTGGGCATCGCCCAGGCGCTTATCGGCAACCCCAAGGTGCTGGTGTTTGACGAGCCGACAGTAGGTCTTGACCCCAAGCAGATAATAGAAATACGTGACCTTGTAAAGCAGTTGGGTAAGGAGCATACCATAATCCTTTCCACCCACATCCTGCCGGAGGTACAGCAGGTTTGCAGCAGGGTAGTGGTTATAAACGAGGGCAGCATAGTTGCCGATGCAGGCATAGAAAGCCTTGCAGAGGCGGTTGAAGGCACCAGAAGACACATAGTTAAGATCTGCGGCCCCGAGCAGGAGGTGCTTAAGGCACTTCGAGGAATGCCCGCCCTTCGCAGCGCCGACGCAATAGGCAAGCAGGACGGCAACTCTATCAGTTATCTTGTAGAGTCCGACGATAAAATAGACGCCCGTGTGCCTCTGTTTAACACAATGGCGGCAAAGGGCTATGCCATTATCGGCATAGAGGGCGTTGAAATGAGCCTGGAGGATATCTTTGTAAGGCTTGTTTCCAACAACGAAAAACGTGCCGAAAGGAGGAGAAGGTAGGCCGTGTTTGCAATTTATAAAAGAGAACTGAAGGCGTACTTTATATCCCCCATAGGCTATTTGTTTGCCGCCAACTTTTTGGCAATATCGGGTCTTATATTCAGTATTTGCACCCTTCAACAGCAGGAAAACAGCAACGTAAGCAACTATTTTAACTATCTTATTTACGCCTTTGCAATACTTCTTCCCCTTCTTACAATGAAGTCCTTGTCCGAGGAGCGCAAGACCAAGTCAGAGCAGCTTCTTATGACAAGCCCCGTTTCCATAAGCGGTATAATTTTGGGCAAGTATCTTGCGGCGCTTACCGTATTTACTGCGGTGCTTGCCTGCAACAGCCTTAATTTTATTCTGCTTGATAAATTCAGCAGCAACAGCGAGGGCATCACCAACGGCGCACTTATCGCCTCTAACCTTATTTGCCTGTTCTTTATAGGCGCACTGTTCCTGGCAATAGGTATGTTCTTCTCCTCCCTTACCGAGGACGCCTTGGTTTCTGCCATCGGCGCAATAGACGTTATATTTATCATGCTGGCAGTAAACTTCCTTTCGGATATAACCATTCCCTGGCTTAAGGCTGTGGTGGACTTTATCTCCATCCTTGCCAGATACCAGCCCTTCGCCTACGGAATACTTGATATTACCTCAATAATTTACTACGTTTCCATAGCCGCCGTATTCCTTTTCTTTACCGTCAGGGTGTACGAGCGCCGCAGATGGGCTTAAGCGGAGGTGCGGTTATGAGCAGATTTAAAAACAACAATGAAAAAATCAAGGCAACGACCCCTCCGGTAAGTGCCGACAAACAGCGTGAGGCAGTCAACCGCAAGCTTAAATACGGCTCGCTTTCCGTAAGCTTTGCCGTTATAGTGGTGGTGCTTTGCATAGCTATAAACCTGGCGGCGTCCCTGCTTTCGGCAGCGTGGTCCCTTCGTGTGGATATCACCAATTCCGATGCAAAATTTTATACCATAAGCCAATCCACCAAGGATATTTTTGAAGAGTTTTTTGAGGATAACGCCAATTGGCAAATAACCATCCGTTTCCTTGCCGACGAGGATAAGGTAACCGACCCCATGGTGCTGGAGCTGGCACGTTCCTACGAAAGCACCTTTAAAGGCCACGTAAGCCTTGCCTTTACGGATATCACCGCCAACCGTGACAAGTGGGAGGCGTACTGTGAGGAAACCCAGATAGAGCTTACCCGCTACCACGTCCTTGTGGAGGGTCAGTATCACACCCGTGCCATAAGCTTTGCCAACTTTTACTATACCGATAGCGAAAGCGGCGAGACCGTAGCCTTCGCCGGGGAAAAGACCTATACCGCCGCCATAGTTAAGGCAGGCCTTAAGGAAAGCCCCGTTGCGGTATTTACCGCAGGCCACGGCGAAAGCCTTGATAACGGCGCATACCTGCTAAGCAATTACGTGGGCTATACCGCCGAAAAGCTTGCTCAGGCAAACAAGCTTGCCTTGTTTGATACCCTTTACGACATGGGCTTTGACGTTCAGGTCATCGACCTTAACAAGCAAGAGCTGCCCGCAAGCACCCGCCTTATCTTTATAAGCGACCCCCAAAGCGACTTTTTGGATTATGACCCCGCAAAGCCCGACGTTAAAAGCGAGCTTGAGCTTATAAAAGAAGCCATGAACGGCTACGATATAACACTTATGGTTTCCGTGGATGACGAAACCCCCTATCTTGAAAACCTCTCTCGCTATTTAGAGATTGATTTTGGCTTGGGCTATGAGGCAAACGTTACCGTTTTTGATAACGACCGCTCTATAAAGGGCAGCAACGGCGGCGAGCTTTTAGGCAGCGTAGCCGCTAAAAACAAGGGCTCTTTGGGCGCCCAGATAGTTCAAAACTTTACCGGTGACGAAAGATTTGTCTTTGCCGACACCGTAAAGCTTTTAACCACTGCCGAGCTGGATACAGCCCTTTCCGTTCAGGGTGAGGACGTGCTTATTTCTACCTCCGCCGCAGCAACGGCAGGGGATAAGACCGGCACCTTCCCCTTGATTTCCTACACCTTGCAGGCTAATTCCATCGAGGATGAAGAGGGCAACGATACCGACAATAAAGAGTATAAGACCGCATATTTGGTGGGCTCTACTCAGTTCTTCTCCTCCGATTACATCAATACCCGCTACGGCAACCGCACCTTGCTGGAAAGCATACTTCGCAAGGCAAACACCGTGCAGGAATACGTTGCGGTAAACGAGGTTTATTTTGTGGACGAGGGTCTGGAGATAACCACCGGCGAGGCAAGAGTATGGACCGTTGTGGTAACCGCCCTGGCACCTGCAGTTATCTTTGCCGTGGCAGCGGTGGTTTGGGTAAGACGTCGCCACGCCTGATAAGGAGACCTTTTGCGTAATGAAAAACCTTACAAAGTTTAAAAAACAAATAATAGGCATTTGCGCAGTTGCCCTTGCGGCGGCGGTGCTTTTCGGCCTGTACGCCATTTTTGCCGAGGACGATCAGGACGCAGGCTCTGCAAACACCCGTGTAGAGCTTAACTACAGCTTCAACGTGGAAGAAAAAGCGGCGCTTGAGGCGTTTGCAGCCTCGGTAAAGATAAAGTTTGCGGCAGAAAAGGGCAAGGCAGACGAACAGACCGCACCCCTTATGAAGCTTGCGGCAGACTATGCTGCGTTAAACAAAAACATAACCCTTTCCTTCGGCAACGGCGGTGAGGATTGCGTGGTTGAACGCTTATCGGGTGATGACGTAAAGAAAACCGTTATCAAAATCGCTGACCTTGAGTATTTCTATAACCCCAACAGCGAAACCCCCACCGATAACCCCAAGGGTGCCATGTACGCCATCGGCGGCATAAAATGCGCCTTTAACCAAGCCATATTCGGCGAAGCCTTGGGCAGAGCAAAGGACGAAAAGCTTGCCATGACGGGCTTTGATATTTACGGCAACACCCTTAACGCAGGCGGCAACATCGTAATGTTCAGCCTGGGCAAGGGCTATGCCGACCTTGCCTTTGTTCAGATAAGCAATCGGCATAACGATGAAATAACCTTTTATACCAGCAAGGAGACGGGCTCGCCTACCATAATCGGTGCAGGCGGTATGGAGATAAACACCGTATCTGCCGTAATGCTTATGTCATTTGCCCAGACCCCCACTGCGGTTGGCATAGTGGAAAACCCCGAAGCCCTTTCCGTATACGGCTTGGACAGTGACGAAAACGCCCTTGCCACCGTGCTGGTTTCCGTTGACGAAAAGAACTTCCGCCGCATTCGTATAGGCAAGGCACTGCCCGACGGCAGCGGCCATTACGCCCTTTGCGACGATAAAAACAACGATTATAAGCCTACGGTTTATAAAACCACCAGCTATTCCTCCTACGCTCTTATGTCTATGGAAAGCTATCTTACCGCCTCCTACGGCATAAAGCTGGAGACAAATACGGATATATATTCCGTGGTGGACGATATGAGCGTATCCTTCGGTGAAGAAACCGTAAAGCTTAAAAAGCTGAGCGATGAGGAAAAGAAAGACCTTGCCCTTGACTATACCTGGAAGGTTACTGCCCCCGACCGCTTTATCCACAGCGAAAAAGGCTACGCTCTTTGCAACTACTTCAACGTGGGTGACCTGTTTACCGCTTTGTCGGGCCTTGCCACCACCAATATCGTCAAGGCTGTCCCCGATGAGGAAGCTTTGGCGGAATACGGCTTGGCAGAGCCCTTCCGCAGCTATAAATGGACGGTAAAAATGTCCGACGGTAAGGTAATCTGCTCCGTAAGCGTTTCCAAGCCCGATAAGGACGGCAACTTCTACGTTTGCGGCACAAAGCAGTATTTAACCAAGGACGGCAAGGAATATACCGAAACCCTTGGCATAGGCACTTTAACCACAAGCGATTTTTGCAACGAGGACGGCGTTGGCTATATAAGCTATTCTGCCCTTGATTTTGTAGATAACAAGCTGTTTACCGACTTTATTACGGCGGTAGACTCTATCACCATTACCAAAGACGGCGAAACCCACGTATTTGACCTTGATAAAAGCGTAGACGGCAAAATAGCCAAGGCAAGGCTTGACGGCAAAGTGGTTGACCTGCAAAGCGTGCGCCGTATGTACGTGGATATCATCCACCCCGTAATCCTTGGCGAGTACCAAGGTGAGGTGCCGGATGCGGAAACCATAAGAATCACCCTTACCCGCAGCGGTGAGGATACCGTGCTTTCCTTTACCCGCCTTAACTCCGTTCAGGTGTACTGCACCGTTAACGGCGGCGGCAACTACTACGTTAATTACGATGACGTAAAGGCAATAATTGACGACTACGAAACGCTGATAAGCGGGGGAAAGGTTGAAAGATGAGGCGCCTTATCTGTCTTTTACTGATCCTTTCGGCAGCCCTCTGGGGCTGCAGCGGTGACGATACGGAGGCCCCCTCCGTAGATGGCGACACCTACGGGCTTATAGCTGACGCCGTTGAGCGATACAACCAAACTCCAAGGCGCAAAACCACCGCCCTTATAAGCTTTACCGATGGGGAAGAAAGCAAGTATTTCACCCAGGGTACCTTCGCTTACGACCGTTCCGAGCCCATCGGTATGTCCGGCAGGACTACCGAGGTGCATAGGGGCAACGGCGTAAGCAGCGACGTGTACTATAAGGCGGGTGCGTATTACTACAGCGGTGAGGGCGGAAAGTTTTACGAATCCTTTGATAGGCAGCTGTTCCTTGACCAATACCTTTGCGCCAACCTCAGCCTTTGTACAAAAGAGGACGTAACGGGCTTTAGAACAGCCGTTACCGATGCAGGCACCAAATACGTGCTTACCGCCAACGATACACGGCTTTTTAATAAGCTGTTTGGAGAAACGGTGGCGCTTTACAGCGGGCTTAGAAAGCTGCAAACCGAAAAGACCCGGTACACAAACGGTCAGTTTATCTGCGTTGTGGATGCAAAGGGCATGGTAAAAAGCTATTCCGTAAGCTGTGACGTAGTGCTTTACGATACCCCCGGCTATTACCCCACGGGCTACACTCCCGACGGGGCAACCCTGCGCCATACCTTCAGCCTAAGCTATGAGGTAAGCGTTAAGGCAATGGGTGACGCCGTGGAGATAGAGGTGCCAAAAACGGAAGAATATACCTTTTTGGGTTAGGCCTTTTAAAACAAAAATTCAGTCGAGGTGCGTTTAATGAATATCGGCTTGGTATTATCCGGCGGTATGGCTAAGGGCGCTTATCAGGTAGGCGTGCTTAGGGCTATATCCGAGTTTGTCCCCAAGGAAGAGATAAAATATATAAGCGGCGCCTCGGTGGGCGTCCTTAACGGCTACGCCTACGCCGCCGACAAGCTGGATAAGCTTGAAGCTACCTGGCGCGACGCCTGCTGTCAGGGCACCCGTATGCTGATAAATCAGGTGCTTAAAAGCAGTATGCTTCAAAAAAGCATAAAAAACCTTTACAGCTCTGGCGATAAGCTCTCCTCCGTTTTTTACTGCACTTTGTTGGACGTGGGAGATAAAAACATAGTTTACAAAAACCTTTCTACAGAAGAAAAACGCAAAATTCCCCTTTATCTTAAGGCAAGCGTGGCAATGCCCATATATAACCGTTCGGTAAAAATAAGCGGCAGAAGCTATTACGACGGTGCAATGCTGGATAATATCCCCGTGTACCCCTTGCTTAAGCACAAGCTGGATTATATTATTTGCGTGTATTTTGACGAAACCTGCTATAAGTTTGAAAACGCCTATTTCGATAACAAGGTCATTAAAATAACCTTCCCCGGCAAAAATATGCTTAGGCAATCTCTTGAGGTAAGCCCGGAAAGCATAGATAAAATGATAAGGGAAGGCTACAGCCGTACCGTAGAAATATTAAGCAATGTGTTGCACAACGGCTGCGAGGACCTGGATTATATTTATAACGCCATAGAACGGCGCAACGCAGGCACAACCCGTTCCCTTAGAATAACGGGTGACGTGCTGGTAACAAACTTAAACAAGGTAACACAGAAGTTTGCAAAACGAAAGATAATATTTTAAGGAGGAATCGTTTTATGAGAAAAGGACTTAGAATACTTGCCCTGTCTTCCGGCATAGTTTGTGCCGTTACCACCGTGGTTTTAGCGTATACTTATTTTGAAGATGCAGCGGAGTACGTAAAAACCGTTAAAAGTAAGGTTGCAGAAAAAAGATTAAAGGCAAAAGAAGACAAAGAATAAGAATGCCCCATTGCTCTCTTCGTTCGCAAAAAACGCCTCCCGAACCATCGGGAGGCGTCCTTTTTCTATAA
>JAZUNS010000126.1:0-12231 GCA_045604285.1 Eubacteriales bacterium | reverse complement strand
GCGAGAAATTCGGTTTTTTATATATGGACAAGATCCACACCAAGCGCGACACCGTCTGCCGCGAGGAGAATATCGAATTCCTTGCAAACGGTGCGATCAAGCTCGCAACGATTATATAAAAACAAAAAAGAGGCTTGAAAGGCTACTTCTCATAAGGATAATAAAACACCGGCAGATTTTAAGATCTGTCGGTGTTTTTACTATTCGATAAATTATAGTTTATCGAACTGATATAGGAGAACCAGCATCGCATTTGTCTGTACAAATACTTTATCGGGCTATGCCCAAACCCATTTTATCATAACACAACAGTAGATATTATTCAAGTTTTATTCCAACTTCGTTGGAGTGGTATTATTGCAAAGCAATAGTGATATTGAAACCTTAAGGTTTCAGTGTTATTTTATTCGCCTCAAACTGCCGAAGGCAATATCACTCGGCGGTAGCCGGATATCACTGCGAAGCAATATAACTCGCCGAGAGGAACGAGGCGAATAAAACTGCGAGACTTCCTTATCAGAAGTCTCGCAATGCGAGGCTTTTTTAATTTACTGTTGATTAAAGCGGCAACGTGTGGTACAATAATAATATATTAATAAACTTGGGAGAATTATAATATGTACTGTAAAAACTGTGGGGCTTTCCTTGCCGATGGCAGCGCCTTCTGTGCCAAATGCGGCACAAGGCAAAACGTATCGGCGCCAAACACCGCGTCTGCCGGTAAGACGTACAGAGGCTTTGTAGGGCCCGTTAAGGCGGTTGGCTTGTTTTTTAAAAATTACTTTAATTTTACCGGGCGCTCTACCAGAAGCGAATATTGGTGGGTAGTTCTGTTTAACTTTGTTCTTGTGCTTGTGTTTTCTGCCATGATGGAAGATAGTCCCATGGTAGGCACCTTTTACGGGATCTACCTGTTTGGCTCCATTATCCCCGGCTTGTCTTTGCTTATCAGAAGGTTTCACGATACGGGCAGGAGCTGGGCTGCAATATTTTTGTGGTTGATACCTATCGTGGGCAGCATAATCGTGTTTGTAATACTGTGCAGCGGAAGCGACGTAAGCAATCGCTGGGGTGCGGGCATTGACCGAGCCGGTTATACCCCTGCACCTGCCTATACGCCTAAGCCCACCTACACTCCAACGCCTACCTATACGCCTAAGCCCACCTATACTCCAACGCCTACCTATACCCCTAAACCCACTTATACACCGCCTGCTGCACCTACCCCTGCGCCTGCCTATACGCCTGCTCCCGTTCCCAAGGAGGTTACGGAAAATGACATTTTGGAAATGTCAAGGCAGATGGCGCCCACAAACTTAAATACTCTTGAGGCAAGATACACCCTTGAGAAAGCAGTTAAGGCAATTGTCCCCAACTACGATGAGGACGATAAGCTTGCCAACGCTATGATGCTTTGCTCGCCCCAGCTTATTAACCAAAAGATAGCCGGTGCGGATACGAACAAGCTTCTTCTTATACTAAAAGCATTGGATTATTACATTGCCAGGGGTGAGGATGCGGACATAGTAGGCACCGTAAGGCAAAACGTACTTTCTGCATTAAAAAAGAGATTTTAACCCATAGCGTCTACAGACAAAAAGCTTGTGATAATAGCGAAAGTATTATCACAAGCTTTTCCTTTTATTTAAGTGATTTGCCGTTTTGGTTACAAATTATATAAGCGTGTCAAGCTCTTCAAGTATTGCGGCGCCTCTGTCAAGCTTATTATTGTACTCGGTAAGTGCGGTAGCTTCCTTGCCTTGCTTTTGCAAGTATTCCTTGTAGCCTTCGTTCATGGTGGCAGCTTCCTCAGAGGTGGCGTCCTCCAACCCTTTACGCAAAGCCTTCTTTTTGATTATGGCCTTAGCAATAAGCGCACCTATACCTATCACCAAGCCAATCCCCTGCAAAACCATGGTAATGGTGTAATTGAACATTTCTAACGCCAGTGTCAGACCAAAGCCGCCAATTATTGCAACCAGGTTAATAGTTTTTGCGGATTTTTTCCTAAGGTCGGGCTTGGTGGCAGTTGCCCAGGCTTTTGCATCGGGATAAGATTCTCGTACTGTGGGCTTCTGGGCGGGAAGGGAGGCAGCTATAGCAAAGTATTCTCTTTCCAACTCTACTATTCTGGGGTAATTGGGACCGTTTTTGTCCCTTTCAAAAACAAGCTTGGTAAAGTCAACGGTTTCCGTTACGGAATAAGTGCTATCGCCTCGGCTTTCCAAATGGCTATCCTTGTTGTAAACACGCTGAGAGCTTTTAAGGCTCCAACCGAATTGCGCCCAAAATTCAATAGTTTCGCTTTCCTCTTCGTTTTTGACGTCAAGGGTTTTGATTTCCATTGCCATAGTAAATACTCCTTTGTACATTTTTTTGACACTTTTTGCCGGTTGCGTATATTATACTCAATATATTGAGCATTGTCAAGAGGTTGAGTATGTTAAAATGTAAAAAAACTTAAGGAGGATTCGGTGATCAGCTATAGCCCTTTTTATCGCACCCTTGAAAAAAAGAACATAACCGAGTATTATCTTATCTTTAAGCAAGGGATTTCTGCCAACACCATCCACCGCATTAAGCACGGAATGCCCATTACCACAAAAACCTTGGACGAGCTTTGCTTTATTTTGGATTGCGGTGTGGATGGGATAATTGAATACGTTAAAGAAGAATAAAAACGACTGATTAAGCTGTGTAAAGCCAATCAGTCGCTTTTTGTTAAATAAATTCTTTAAGGCTGTATCTTGTTCTGCCGTTGCCCGTTGTAGTCTCGGCGTGGAGCATTGAGCTTATAACCGCTTCCTCCACCCCTTCCACAACCAAGGGGAACAGCTTTTCAAGGGCGTTTTCAAACAGCCGCTTGCCGCTTAATACCTCAGCATCGGAGTGGTGGGGAAGTGTAGCTGCGGTGGAAAAGCCCACCACAATGTCACCGCTTCCGTTGCCGTAGTAAGAGCCAACCTTTGCCAGCCCCGCAGCGCTGCGTTTGCAAAGCCGCTTAAGCTGACGCTCGTTAACGGGGGCGTCCGTTGCCAGCACCACTATTACCGAGCCCTTGTCAGCCTCGCTTTTGGCTGCCAGGGCTTCTTTTATTCGGGCGCCTACGCAGTTTCCGTTTATACAAAGATATTCCATAGAGCCAAAGTTTGTAAGCACCAGAACGCCAAAGGTATAGCTGTTACCGTCAAGGGTCACCCTGCGGGATGCCGAGCCTATGCCGCCCTTTAGGCCAAAGCAGCTCATGCCCCTGCCTGCGCCCACGGCACCCTCTTCAAAAGCTTCAGCGGCGTTTTCGATAGCCTCTTTAACGTGTGCCTCTTTGACGTGAAGACCGCGGATATCGCTAAGGCCGCCGTCGTTGCATTCAAAAACCAGGGGGTTAACGGTGCCGTCTTTGCCGCCGATTTCGGGGTTTTGCTCCATCATGTAGCGTATAAGCCCCGTTGCGGCGGTGCCAACGGAAAGGGTATTTGTAAGTATAATCGGCGTTTCTATCGTCCCCAGCTCCTCCACCTGCATAAGCCCCGTGGATTTGCCGTAGCCGTTAATTACGTGGACCGCACCGATAACCTTTTGGGTAAACATATTGCCCCCGTGGGGAAGTATGGCGGTAACGCCGGTATTAAGTCCGTTGCCCGTAAGGGTAACGTGCCCCACCTTTACGCCGGGGACGTCGGTTATAAGATTAAGCCTGCCTTTTTCGCCAAAGCCTATTTTAATATCTGTACCCATATCTGCCGTACCTTCTTAAAACTGAGTTTTGCCTTCGTATACAAGCACGGTATTGCCCGTAAGGGTAACGCCGTCGTCGCTGTATCTTATTACAAGGTCGCCGCCCTTTACCTTAACGGGAATATCGGTATCCTTTTTGCAATACCCGTTTTCACCCCCTGCCACTACAGCCGCACAAGCGCCTGTGCCGCAGGCGTAGGTCTCTCGGTTGCCACGCTCGTACACACGCATCTTCAAGGTGGTGGGATTAACCACTCTTACAAATTCCGTGTTAGTGCGCTGGGGGAATATAGCTGCGTTTTCAAACAACGGCCCTATCTGCTCCAGATCAAGGGGGTCAACCCTATCGCAAAATACAACGCAGTTGGGGTTGCCGATGTTAACGCAGGTAACCTTGTAGGTCTTGCCGCCGATTTCTGCAGGACAATCTATAATTTTGCCTTCCTTAAGGGTGCAGGGAATCTGCGCCGCATCAAGCAAGGGCTTGCCCATGAACACCTCGGCAGAGGAAACCTTGCCGCCACGGGTATAAACCTTTACCCGCTTAACGCCCGCTGCGGTTTCAATGGTCATCTCCTCGTGAGTAACCAAGCCGTTATCGTACAAATACTTTGCCATAGAGCGTATGCCGTTGCCGGACATAGTACCCACAGAGCCGTCACGGTTAAACACACGCATTTTTGCGTCTGCCTTGTGGGATGCCTCTATCAGTACTATACCGTAGCCGCCAATACCCTTGTGTCTGTCGCAAAGGGTCATACAAAGGGATTCGGGGCAGCTTATTCTGCCGTTGAAGTTTTCTATAAATATATAGTCGTCGCCGGTGGCGTGCAGCTTTGCAAAATAAAGCTCCTCGCGCTTTTCACGCAGGTTGTTTATATCCACCAGCTCGGTGTTTTGCTGGTTAAAGCGGCTTGCCACGCTGTCTGCCAAGGCGTTTGCCGTATCCAGCGAGGTAAAGCAGGGGATAGAAAGCTGAAGCGCACGTCTGTGCATGGCAATATACTGCTCTACCGTAGAGTCAAGCAATGCGCCCGTATAAAGAATATAGCTGATCTTGCCGGATTCCAGCAAGGGATATATCTCTTCGCCCTTGCCTATGCCGTTAACACGGGTAACCTCAATGCCCAGCCCTTCAATGCTGTCGGCAGTTTCGGGGGTGGCGTAAAGTCCAAAGCCAAGATCGCTAAGCTTTTTGGCTATACCTACCACCTCAAGCTGGTCGTGGGTGTCAACGCTTATAAAGAAGCCTATGTTTTCGGCAAAGGGATGCTTAACGCTGAAGCCTGCCGCCGTAAGGCCCTTAAACAGCGCCTCTTCAACGGTTTTGCCTATGCCAAGCACTTCGCCCGTAGACTTCATCTCAGGCCCTAAGTAGGCGTTAACGCCGGTAAGCTTTTCAAAGGAGAAAACCGGCACCTTAACTGCAAAATAGGGTGGCGTGTGGTACAAGCCGCTGCCGTAGCCCATATCTATAAGCTTTTCGCCCAGCATCACCCGTGATGCAAGGTCTACCATAGGCACCCCCGTAACCTTGCTTATGTACGGAATGGTTCTGGATGCTCTGGGGTTAACCTCTATAACGAAAAGCTCGTTTTGATAAATAAGGTATTGTATGTTTACAAGCCCCTTGGTACCCAAGGCACGAGCAAGCTTTTCCGATATCTCGGTAACCTTGTCGATCATGCGGTCGGTAAGGCTGTAGGGCGGGTAAACGGCAATAGAGTCGCCGCTGTGTACCCCTGCACGCTCTATATGCTCCATTATACCGGGGATAAGCACGTCGGTACCGTCGGATATAACGTCAACCTCCAGCTCGGTCCCCATCATATATTTGTCCACTAAAACGGGGTTTTCAATGCCCTGCTTAAGGATGCGCTCCATATACAGCACAACCTCGCCGTCATCGTGGACTATCTTCATGTTTTGCCCACCTATAACGTAGGAGGGACGCAAAAGTACAGGGTAGCCCAGCTCGTTTGCGGTGGCAAGCGCTTCGTTTAGGGTCAGCACGCCTCTGCCCGAAGGACGGCGCACGCCTATCTCCTCAAGCAAAGCGTCAAAGCGCTCTCTGTCCTCGGCAAGGTCTATGCCCTCGGCAGAGGTGCCAAGTATTCTTATGCCTGCATCGTCAAGGAACTTGGTAAGCTTTATGGCAGTTTGTCCGCCAAAGGCAACAACAACGCCAATGGGCTTTTCTATGTTTATAACGTTCATCACGTCTTCGGGACAAAGGGGCTCAAAGTAAAGCCTATCCGCCGTGTCATAGTCGGTGGATACGGTTTCGGGGTTGTTGTTGATAATAACAACCTCGTAGCCCATCTCCTTAAGGGTCCATACCGAGTGAACGGAGGAATAGTCAAACTCAATACCCTGACCTATCCGTATAGGGCCGCTGCCAAGGACCAAAACTACCTCTTTACCACTGCGCTTCCAACTGCGGGATTCGCAAATCTTATCCGCCGTAGAGTAAAAATAAGGCGTGGTGGCGTCAAACTCTGCACCGCAGGTATCAACCATCTTGTAGGCGGCGGCAAAGGTGGCGGCGGGGACGTAGCCAAACAGCTTTTTAAGGGCGCTATCCGTGTAGCCAAGCTGCTTTGCACGTAAATAATCCTTGTCGCCCTCAAAGCTCTGCTCAAAATCTGCAAGATTTTTAAGCTTGCTTATAAACCACTTGTCAATACGGGTAATTTGGTTTATTTCTTCAACGGATATGCCCGCCTTGATAGCCTCAAAAACTGTAAAAATGCGTCTATCGTCCAGTCTTGCCAGCCTTTCACGCACGGGGGCGTTATCGGTAGGCTCGGCATTAAGGGTTTCAAGCCCCAGCTCTGCCCCTCTGACGGCTTTCATTATCGCCATCTCAAAGGAGGGGGCAATGGACATTACCTCACCCGTTGCCTTCATTTGGGTGCCAAGGGTTCTGGGTGCGCCCACAAATTTTTCAAAGGGCCACTTGGGGAACTTTACCACAACGTAGTCCACAGAAGGCTCGGCACAGGCCTTGGTAACTCCGGTTATGTCGTTTTGTATCTCATCTAAGGTATAGCCCAAGGCTATTTTAGAGGTTATTTTTGCAATAGGGTAGCCCGTAGCCTTGGACGCAAGGGCAGAGGAACGGGACACTCTGGGGTTAACCTCTATAACGGCGTACTCAAAGCTTTTGGGGTTAAGGGCAAACTGACAGTTACAGCCGCCCACTATATTAAGGGCAGAAACGATCTTAAGCGATGCGTTTCTAAGCATCTGATACTCGGCAGAGGAGAGGGTAAGGGCGGGGGCAACAACTATGCTGTCGCCGGTGTGTACGCCCACGGGGTCAAAGTTTTCCATACTGCACACGGCAATTGCGTTGCCTGCGCTGTCACGCATGGTCTCAAACTCTATTTCTTTCCAGCCGTATATGTAACGCTCTACAAGTATTTGGGTAATGGGGGAGGTATCCAGCCCCACTTGGGCAACGGATCTAAGCTCCTCGGGTGTTTCGGCAACGCCGCCACCGCCGCCGCCAAGGGTAAAGGCGGGCCGCACTATAACGGGGTAACCTATGCGGTCGGCAATTTCCAGGGCGCCTTGCACCGTACCTGATACGTCAGAGGGGATGGTAGGCTCACCAATAGCCTCCATAGCCTCTTTAAACAGCTTTCTGTCCTCCGCCTTGTCAATGGCGTCAACGTTGGTGCCGATAAGCCTTACGCCCGCTTTTTCCAAAAAGCCCTCGGCGTGTAGCTGCATGGCTATGGTAAGTCCCGTTTGACCGCCAAGTCCTGCAAGCAGGCTGTCGGGACGTACTTTTTCTATAATACGCTTTATTGTTTCGGCAGTAAGAGGCTCAAGATAAATTTCGTCCGCAAGGGCGTTATCGGTCATTATGGTTGCGGGGTTGGAGTTTATAAGCACCACGTTAACGCCTGCTGCCTTAAGTACACGGCAAGCCTGGGCGCCTGCATAGTCAAACTCTGCCGCCTGACCTATAACTATAGGACCCGAGCCTATAACCAAAACCTTTTTTATGCTTTTGTCAAGTGGCATTCTACACACCTCTTATCTTATCAAAAAACTCTTCAAATACAAAGCCGCCGTCGCCGTCGGCACCGTAAACCTCGGGATAAAACTGTACCGACATTGCGTTTTTGCCCGTATAATCCAGGGCTTCAACGGTGCCGTCGTTAAGGTTTACCATGGTAACCGTTGCGTTGGGAACAGAATTAGACTTTACAACGTAGCCGTGGTTTTGATTGGTTATATAACAGCGTCCTTTTTTCAAATGCTTAACGGTTTGACTGCCGCCACGGTGCCCCGTGGACATTTTTTCAGTATCACCGCCTGCTGCCAGCGCCATAAGCTGATGCCCCAGACCTATACCAAGCATGGGTACTGTACCCATAAGCGCCCGTACCAGCTCTTTAGCTACGCAGTCCTTGGGGTCGCCGGGGCCGTTGCTTACCAATATCCCTTGAGGATTGGTTGACATAATCTCAGCATATCCGCTTATTGCGGGCATAAGGGTAACGGTAGCGCCGTACTTATTAAGCTGTTTTATAAAACTGTTCTTAACGCCGCAATCTATAACGGTAATTCTGTAAAGCTCTTCGCCTTCAGCCTGGTACACCTTTTGCTCCTTGCAGGTTACGGCATCCACAGCCTTCGTTACGGTATGCTTTTTAATTTCTTCAAAATCCTCAGGCAGCTTAGAGCAAATCTTTGCGTTCATACAGCCCTTTTCTCTCAGATGTGCCGTAATTGCCCTGGTATCCACACCGCAAATCGCACACACGCCCTTTTCCTTTAACAAAGCGTCAAGGGTGGTATCGCAGCGGAAATTAGAGGGTGCGTCGCACAGCTCTCTTACCACGTAGCCGGCAAGGGCGCAGTCCCCCTCCAAGTCGGCGTTTATTGCGCCGTAGTTCCCTATAAGGGGAAAGGTTTGCACAACTATTTGCCCGTAGTAAGAGGGGTCGGAAATCGTTTCCAGATATCCGCACATACCGCCTACGGTAAACACGCATTCACCTATGGCGTCACCGTCTTTTCCTGCGGCAAAGCCTTCAAAAACGGTGCCGTCCTCAAAGACCAAAAAGGCTTTTTTCATTCTGCAAAAGCCCCCTTCAAGGTAGCTGCCATAACTGCTTTTATGGTGTGCATTCTGTTTTCAGCCTCATCAAACACTATAGAACGGGGGCTTTCAAACACTTCGTCGGTAACTTCCATTTCACTAATGCCAAACTTTTCGCCCATTTCCTTGCCGATAACGGTCTTAAGGTCATGGAACGCAGGCAGGCAGTGCATAAACACGGCGTTTTCTGCGGCGGCATCCATAAGCTTGGTGGTTACACGGTAGGGAGAAAGCTCCTTAATGCGCTCTTCCCAAACCTCTGCAGGCTCGCCCATGGAAACCCAAACGTCGGTATAAAGGACGTTTGCACCTTCAACGGCCTTCATGGGGTCGGTCTCAAAGCTTATGCTTGCGCCGGTTTCCTCGGCAATTGCCTTACACTGCGCCACAAGCTCTGCATTGGGAAAATACTTTTCGGGTGCGGCGGCAACAAAGTCCATGCCCATTTTGGCACAGCCCACCATAAGAGAGTTGCCCATGTTGTATCTTGCATCCCCAAGATATACCAGCTTAACTCCCTTAAGGGTGCCGAAACGCTCTTTTATCGTAAGAAAATCCGCCAATATCTGGGTGGGATGAAACTCGTTGGTAAGACCGTTCCATACGGGTACGCCTGCGTATTTGCCAAGCTCCTCAACTATCTCCTGCCCATATCCGCGGTACTCAATACCGTCGTAAATTCTGCCAAGCACCCTTGCGGTGTCGGCAATGCTTTCCTTTTTGCCTATCTGAGAGCCCGTAGGGTCAAGATAAGTAACGCCCATGCCCAGGTCATAGCCCGCCACCTCAAAGCTGCAACGGGTGCGGGTGCATGTCTTTTCAAAAATAAGGGCTATATTCATACCGCGGCAAATATCGTGGGCAACGCCCTGCTTTTTCTTTGCCTTAAGGTCGGCGGCAAGGTCAATAAGTGCGCCGATCTCTGCGGGGGTGTAATCCAAAAGCTTTAAAAAGTTTCTGCCTTTAAAATCCATAGTTTTTAACCTCTCTTTACTCAGCGGCTTTCAATATAACAGCCACGGCTTTTTCCAAAAGCTCCATAGGTATGTTAAGGGCGGGAAGTAACCTAACCTTGTTTTTTGCCTTCAGGGGAATAACGCCCATCTCTATACACTTGTTTATAACCTCGCCTGCGTCTTTTTCGGTCTCAATACCTATCATAAGACCCATGCCGCTTACACTCTTTATGCCTTTTTTGCCTTGAAGTGTATTAAAAACGTACTCAGACTTCGCCCTTACCTCTGCCAAAAGCTCTTCCGTAAGGCTGTTTATAACGTAAAGCGCAGCTGCGGCGGCAATGGGGTTACCACCGAAGGTAGAGCCGTGGCTTCCTGCCGTAAGTACGGCGGCGGTCTTTTCGTTCATAAGGCAGGCGCCCATGGGCAAACCGCCCGCCAAGCCCTTGGCGGTGGACACTATATCGGGCTTAAGCCCCAAAGCCATATAGCCGTAAAGCGCGCCCGTTCTGCCGTTGCCCGTTTGCACCTCGTCAACTATTAAAAGAATATCCTTTTCGTCAGCCAGCTTCTGCAGCTCTCCGCAAAACTCCTTGGTAAGGGGCAATACGCCGCCTTCGCCCTGAACGGGCTCTACCATTATTGCGGCAACGCCGCCCTCGACAACCAACGCCTTTACCGATTCTATATCGTTGGCAACCGCATACTTAAAGCCATCGGTAAGGGGCAAAAAGTCCTTATGGAACACATCCTGCCCCGTTGCGGCAAGGGTGGTAATGGTTCTGCCGTGGAAGCTGTTTACAAGGGTGATAATGGTGTTATATTCCGCACCCTTATTTTCTGCAGCGTACTTGCGTGCAACCTTAATGGCGCATTCGTTTGCCTCAGCGCCGGAGTTGCCGAAAAACACCTTCTTCATGCCCGTGCGGGTGCAAAGCAGCTCTGCCAGCTCTGCCTGGGGGGCAGAGTAGTACAAATTGGATACGTGCTGTACCTTACCAAGCTGGGCGGTAACTGCGTTTATCCAGCCCTCGTCGGCAACGCCAAGGGTATTAACGGCAATACCCGTACACATATCAACGTATTCCTTGCCGTTTTCATCATACAGCAGCGAGCCCTTGCCGCTAACTATCTCCACGGGGAAGCGGGCATAGGTACCTGCAATATATAAGCTATCCTTTTCTTTAATGTTCATCTTTCTTTTCTCCTACAACCATGGTGCCTGCGCCCTCGTTGGTAAGGGTTTCTATAAGCAAGGAGTGAGGCACTCTGCCATCCATAATAATAACCTTCTTAACGCCTCTGTGTATGGCGTCTATGCAGCATTCAACCTTAGGAATCATACCGCCGGAGATAACGCCCTCTTCAAACAGTTGTCTTGCCTCTTTAATATCAAGGCAGGGGATAAGCGATGCGGGGTCGTCCTTATCTCTTAAAATGCCTGCAATATCCGTCATAGAGATAAGTCTTTCAGCCTGCAGCGCACCTGCAATATATGCGGCAGCGGTATCGGCGTTGATGTTGTAAACGTTGCCCTGCTTGTCACAGCCTACCGTGGAAACAACGGGTATATAGCCCTTTTCCAGCAGGTCGGCAACGGGGGTAACGTTAACCTCGGTAATACTGCCCACAAAGCCCAGACGTTCATCCTTTGGCTCGCAAAGTATCATTCTGTCATCAAGACCGCAAACGCCCAAGGCTCTGCCGCCGTTAAGCTCCAGCAAATTAACAAGGCTTTTATTAATTTTGCCCGCCAAAACCATTTGCACAACTTCGGCAGTTTCTTTATCGGTTACTCTAAGACCGTCAACAAAAACGCTCTCCTTGCCTATGCGGTTAAGGGTCTCGGTTATTTCGGGGCCGCCGCCGTGTACAAGCACTACCTTAACGCCGATAAGAGAAAGAAGCACTATATCTTCCATAACCTGCTCTTTAAGATGCTCGTTAATCATTGCGTTGCCGCCGTATTTTACAACCACTATTTTGTTGTTGTACTTCTTTATGTAGGGAAGCGCCTGGGTAAGCACCTCGGCTCTTTCTGCGTTGCTTATTTTCATTTTAAGTTATCTCCTTTAAGTTGTATATTAAACAGATAAAAGCTGCCTTTATTAAAGCCGTAAGGCAGCTTTTTCGGTATTTTATGTACGGTAGTCGCCGTTTATCCTTACGTAATCGTAGGTAAGGTCACAGCCCCAAGCGGTGGCGTCGGCATCGCCGCTGTTAAGGCAAACGTCAATAATTATCTCGTCCTTCAAAAGGATTTCCTTAGCAAGCTCTTCAGAAAAATCAACGCCTGCGCCGTCCTTGCAAACAAGAATCTCACCACCTTCAGAAACGAAGGAAACGTCTATTTTGCTAACGTCTACGTCTGCGCCGCTGTAGCCGATGGCAAGTCGGATCGTAGCCATGTCGTTCTGTGAG
>JAZUNS010000125.1:0-11560 GCA_045604285.1 Eubacteriales bacterium | reverse complement strand
ACCTACAGCAAAGGTTGCGGCGCAGTCGCTGTGGAAGCGTTTATAAAAGGCGCCTACATCAATCTTTACGATGTCACCTTCCTTAAGAACTCTGTCGGAAGGTATGCCGTGAATAACCTGTTCGTTAACGCTTACACAAGCAGAACCCGGGAAACCGCCGTAGCCGAGAAATGAAGGCTTTGCACCGTGAGACATTATAACCTGTCTTATCTTTGCATCGATGGCGCCGGTGGTAACACTGGGCTTTGCCATCTCGCCGCCGATTGCTCTGGCTAATGCGGCGATTTTTCCGGAATCACGCATGAGCATCAGCTCTGCTTTGTTTTTAAGTATTATCATTATATTCCGAGAGCTGCTTTCATAAGGGCGGTAGTTTCTTCAACACCGTTTACGCCTTCTATAGACTTAAGGATGCCCTTGCCGTCATAATAGCTCTTAAGAGGTTCGGTTTCCTTATGATAGGTAACAAGGCGGTTGAGAACAACTTCGGGCTTGTCATCGTCACGAAGAAGAAGCTCAGCATCGCACACGTCACACTTTTCGCCCTTTGCAGAAGGGTTATAGATGGTGTGGAAGGTTGCGCCGCAGGTCTTGCAAACGCGTCTGCCACTCATTCTGTCAACTATGGCTTCATCGGGAACCTCTAAGGATGCAACGACATCAATTTTAACGCCCATTGCGTCCAAAGCTTCTGCCTGAGGTACGGTTCTGGGAAAACCGTCAAGTATGAAGCCTGCTTGACAGTCATCCTTTGCAAGGCGTTCTTTGATTATACCGATAACAACTTCATCGGGAACGAGCGCGCCTGCGTCCATAAACTTCTTTGCAGAAAGACCCATAGGGGTTCCTTCCTTAACCGCACCACGGATGATAGCACCCGTGGATATGGTAGGAATGTTAAGATATTTACTGATAATTTCCGCCTGAGTGCCTTTGCCGGCACCGGGAGGGCCAAATAGAATAATATTCATAATCTGTTGCCTCTTATTCAAGGAATCCCTTATAGTGACGCATGGTCACTTCGCTTTCAAGCTCTTTAATGGTTTCGAGAACAACGCCTACGATAATGATAAGGGAGGAGCCGCCGAATACCAAGTAGCCCAGGTTGGACTGAGGCCAAAGGAGAGCGAGAAGCTGAGGGAATACTGCGAGCACTGCAAGGAACAGAGCACCGATAAGGGTTATTCTGTTAAGAACCTTTTGGATGTAAGCTGCAGTATTTGCGCCGGGACGATAACCAAGGATGGTACCGCCGTTTTTCTTAAGGTTGTTTGCTACTTCTACAGAATTGAAGCTGATTGTAAGATAGAAGTATGCAAAACCGATTATGAGAAGGAAGTTGAGAGCTATGCCTATAGGGCCTGTCATGGACAGAGCGCTGAGAACGGCATTTTTGGTGTCCCAACCGAATATCAATGCCAAAGTAGAAGGCAGAGATACGATAGACTGAGCGAAAATTATAGGCATAACGCCGGACATATTAAGCTTTATGGGCAGATGGGTGCTCATACCGCCATACATCTTTCTGCCGACAGTGCGCTTTGCATACTGAACGGGAAGTCTTCTTTCGGAGTTGGTCATCCAAACAACAAAAGTAGTGATGGCAAGCATAATAATTGCGCCGATGATTACGTAGAGCCAACCGTTATCGCTCTTAAATATTGTGATGGCAGTGCTGAGAAGAGCGCCGCCGCGGGAAACGATGTTGAAGAAAAGGATGATAGAAATACCGTTGCCGATACCGCCGTCATTAATCTTTTCACCAAGCCACATGATAAGGGATGCACCTGCAACGTAAGATGCTACGATAACGAAGCTTGCAAAGATGAAGCCTGAGTCGGTAGACTTAATGGTAAGTGCGCCCTGGTTTTTCATGGTAAGGTAATAACCAAATGCGGTAATTACTGCCAATAAAACCGTTACGTATCTTGTGATCTGGGTTATCTTTTTCTGACCATCGGGCTGCTTAGCCATTCTTTCAAGGGGAGGAATAGCAATTGTGAGCAGCTGCATTACTATAGAAGCGGTAATGTAAGGAGTGATGGACAGAGCAAACAAAGTACCCTGAGAAAAGCTGGAACCTGAAAGAATATTCAGATAACCGAATATTGTATCGCCTGCATTATCGAAGGTGGAAGCCCATGCTTCACTATCTACGTAAGGAACGGGGATAGCACAACCTATACGATAAAGAAGAACTATAAACAACGTGAAAATTATTTTGCGTCTGGTGTCTGCAATGTGCCAAGCATTCTTAAGTGTTTGAAACATTTATATCACCTGCGCCTTCCCGCCTGCTGCTTCGATTTTCTCTTTTGCGGTTGCGGAGAAGATGGCTGCTTCGACAGTCAATTTCTTTGTCAATTCGCCATTGCCGAGAACTTTGAGACCGTCAAGTGCCTTGTTAAGAATACCGCAGTCAAGCAAAGTCTGAACATTGATAACGCTGCCGTCGTCAAATTCGTTCAATCTGCCTACATTGATGATAGCATATTCCTTAGAGAAATGGTTGTTAAAACCTCTCTTAGGAAGTCTTCTGTATATAGGAAGCTGACCGCCCTCGAAACCGGGACGTACACCGCCGCCGGAACGAGCGTTTTGACCCTTATGGCCACGACCCGCTGTCTTACCGTTACCACTGCCGGGACCTCTGCCCTTTCTGTAACGGGACTTAACGGAGCCCTGTGCGGGAGAAAGCTCGTGAAGCTTCATAACTTATCCTCCTTTACTATTAGTCAGCGTTTTCAACGCTTACAAGATGGGATATAACAGTGATCTTGCCTTCGATAGCTTCGTTGCATTCAACTATCTTGCTATCGCCGATCTTTGTCAATGCGAGAGATTTGCAAGTAAGTATCTGATTTTCCTTACGGCCGATCAGACTCTTTTTCAAAGTTATTTTTACCTTTGCCATTAGCTTATCCCCCTTAGCCCATTATTTCGCTTGCGCTCTTACCACGCTTGAGAGCAACCTCTTCAACGGTGGTCAAAGCCTTGAGCGCTTCGAAGGTAGCCTTGGAAACGTTGCAAGGATTGTTAGAACGAAGTGATTTTGCACGGATATCTCTGATACCTGCAGCGTCGAGTACAGCACGCATGGTGCCGCCTGCTATGATACCGGTACCGGGAGCAGCGGGCTTGAGAAGAACTCTCCCTGCACAATACTCACCAATGATTTCGTGAGGTATTGTAGTGCCCTTAAGGGATACCTTAACCATGTTACGCTTTGCGGATTCGATAGCCTTTCTGATTGCGTCCGGAACTTCTGCGCTCTTACCGCTGCCTACGCCAATGTGACCATTGCCGTCACCAACAACTACGAGTGCGGAAAATCTTCTTATACGGCCGCCCTTAACTGTTTTAGATACGCTCTTGGTGTTAATAAGGGTTTCCTTAAGTTCACCGAGCTGGGTGTAATCAACTTTTTGTGCCATTCGTACTTTCCTCCCTTAAAACTTCAAGCCGGCTTCACGAGCGCCTTCAGCAAGTTCCTTAACTCTACCGTGGTAGATGTACCCGCCTCTGTCGAAAACAACGTTTTCGATGCCCTTTTCAACTGCTCTTTTGCCTATAAGGAGTCCGACTTCCTTAGCACCTTCCTTGTTTGCGCCGTTTGCTTCGAAATTCTTTTCATTGGAAGCTGCAGCAACAAGGGTCTTGCCTGCGTCATCATCTATAATCTGAGCGCTTATATTGTTGAGAGAACGATATACACACAAACGAGGAACGGATGCGGTACCGGATATCTTCCCTCTTACTCTCTTATGTCTGCGGAGACGCTTTTTATTCTTGTCGGGATGGGATATCATTATCTATTCACTCCTTTCTTACTTACCGGCTTTACCGGCCTTACGCCTAATCTTTTCATCAACATACTTGATGCCTTTGCCAAGATAGGGTTCGGGCGGGCGCTTGCCTCTGATCTCTGCTGCCAACTGACCTACAACCTGTCTGTCTGCGCCGGAAACAACGATCTTATTGGGGTTGGGAACTTCGATTGTAATACCGTCGGGAGAATCGAAGTGTACGGGATGTGAATAGCCAACGCTGAGAACGAGTCTCTTGCCTTCCATAGCTGCCTTGTAACCAACGCCGTTGATTTCAAGCTCTTTCTTGAAGCTTTCGTGACAACCAACAACCATGTTGGAAGCGAGGGTACGGGTAAGACCGTGGAGCGCTCTATGTTTCTTTTCATCGGAGGGACGTTCTACGGTGAGAACGCCTGCATCAAGCTTAAGGATCATTTCGGGGTGGAACTTCTGACAAAGCTCGCCCTTGGGGCCCTTAACCTTCATTACGTTGCCTTCTTCCAAGGTAACGGTTACATCAGCGGGGATGATAATGGGTTTCTTACCTATTCTAGACATATCATTATCCTCCTTACCATACGAAGGCGAGAACTTCGCCGCCAATGTTTTCTTTTCTTGCCTGCTTATCGGTCATTATACCCTTGCTGGTAGAAAGGATGGCGATACCCAAACCGTTTCTTACCTTGGGAATGTCCTTGCAAGCTGCATATATCTTAAGACTGGGTTTGGAAACTCTGCGGAGACCTTCGATTATGCGAGTTTTGCCTTCACCGTACTTAAGGGTTACCGTAATGATGCCCTGCTTGTTATCTTCAGTTACTTTATAATCCTTGATAAAGCCTTCATCAAGAAGTATCTGAGCTATAGCCTTCTTAAGGTTAGAGGCAGGAATATCAACGGATTCGTGCTTTTCATTATTTGCGTTTCTAATTCTTGTGAGCATATCTGCCACAACGTCTGTCATTTGCATTTAATATTACCTCCTACCTTAATTTACCAGCTTGCTTTCTTTACGCCGGGAATCTGGCCGCTGTAAGCCAAATTACGGAAGCAGATACGGCAGATACCGTACTTGCGGAGATACGCGTGGGGACGACCGCAGATTTTACACCTATTGTAGTAACGGGTAGAAAACTTAGGCTCTCTCTGCTGCTTTAATTTCATTGCTGTTTTTGCCATTCTGATTTACCCCCTTACTTAGCAAACGGAGCGCCGAGGAGAGTCAAGAGCTCTCTGGCTTCTTCGTCGGTGTTTGCAGTTGTAACGAAAATTATATCCATACCTCTGATTTGATCGATCTTATCGTATTCAATTTCAGGGAAGATAAGCTGTTCTTTAACGCCGCAGGAGTAGTTGCCTCTGCCGTCAAAGCTGTTGGGGTTGATACCCTTAAAGTCACGTACTCTGGGGAGAGCAAGGTTGAAGAATTTGTCAACAAATTCATACATCATCTCACCTCTGAGGGTAACCTTTGCACCGATCTTAACGCCGGCACGGAGTTTGAAGTTTGCTACGGACTTCTTAGCGGTGGTAGCAACTGCCTTCTGACCGGTAATGGTCTGAAGGTCGGAAAGGATAGCTTCCAAAACCTTGGGGTTGTCCTTACATTCGCCGTCACCGATGTTTACTACTACCTTTGCCAACTTAGGAATCTGCATGGGAGAGGAGTAGTTGAACTTATTCATCAAAGCAGGAGCAACATCACTTTTATAAAAATCACAAAGTCTAGACATTTTTAATCCTCCTTACTTAATTATAAGCTCTCGCCGCACTTGCAGCAGATACGGCTGCGTTCGCCGGCTTCGTTCTTAACGTGGCGTACTCTAACGCCCTTCTTGCACTTTTCGCAGTAAAGCATAACCTTACATGCATAAATAGCGCCTTCGGTCTTTATTATACCGCCTGCTTCACCCTGTCTTCTGGGCTTAACATGCTTAGAAACCATATGAACGCCTTCAACGATAACTTTGCCTTCCTTAGGGGAAACAGCGATTACCTTACCGATAGAGGGCTCTTTCATATTAGCATATTTACCGGAGATGACGATTACTCTATCGTCCTTCTTTATATGCATCTTACTCATTGTAACGCTACCTCCTTAAACAACTTCCGGTGCCAAGGAGAGGATCTTCATGTAATCTTTTTCACGAAGCTCTCTTGCAACGGGCCCAAAAATACGAGTACCCTTGGGGTTTTTGTCTTCTTTAATTATAACGGCAGCATTGTCATCAAATTTAACGTAGGAACCGTCTGCACGACGTACACCCTTAACTGTTCTAACCACAACGGCTCTGACAACTTCGCCCTTCTTAACAACGCCACCGGGAGCTGCCTTCTTAACGGAAGCTACGATAACGTCGCCAACACCGGCATAGCGTCTGCCTGTGCCGCCCAGAACTCGGATGCACATTATTTCTTTGGCGCCGGTATTGTCGGCAACCTTAAGATATGATTGTTGCTGTACCATATATGTGTCCTCCTTTCAAGTGCGGCTTATTTGGCCTTTTCAATTATTCTGACAACTCTGAAATACTTATCCTTGGACAAGGGGCGGGTTTCCATGATTTCTACGGTGTCGCCGATGCCACATTCGTTGTTTTCATCGTGTGCCTTAAATCTAACGGTACGCTTAACTATTTTGTTGTAAAGCGGATGCTTTACGTTATCAACTATAGCTACAACAACGGTCTTATCCATTTTGTTGGATGCAACCTTGCCTACTCTTGTTTTTCTTAATGTTCTTTCCATTTACTCATAACCTCCTGATTAGGCTCTGTTTGCCAATTCCTTCTCACGAAGGATGGTCATTATACGAGCTATAGTCTTCTTGGTTTCAACTATCTTCATGGGGTTGTCGAGCTGGTTAATGGAATGCTGGAAACGAAGCTTAAAATATGCTTCCTTCTGCTCACGCAGCTCCTTTTCAAGCTCGGAGGCAGACATTTCTCTAAGTTCAGCTACTTTCATGTTTGTAAATCCTCCTTACGCTTCAAGGTCTTTCTTGCTTACAAACTTGCACTTGATAGGAAGTTTGTGGGAAGCAAGACGCATAGCTTCACGTGCTATCTCGGGAGCAACGCCGTCCATTTCAAACAGCACTCTGCCGGGCTTAACAACGGCTACCCAATATTCGGGAGAACCTTTACCGGAACCCATTCGAGTTTCAGCGGGTTTCTCAGTTATAGGCTTATCGGGGAATATCTTTATCCAAACGCGACCGCCTCTTTTAATGTAACGGGTCATAGCTACACGGGCTGCCTCTATCTGGTTGCTGGTAATCCATGCGGGCTCGGTTGCAACTAGGCCGTAATCACCGTTGGAGATCTTATTGCCTCTCATTGCTTTACCTTTAAGTCTGCCCCTCTGTACTCTTCTGTACTTAACTCTCTTAGGCATTAACATATTATTTGCCTCCTTCCGAGGGTGCACGCTTAACTTCGGGAAGAACCTCACCCTTATATATCCAAGTCTTTATACCGATCTTGCCGTAGGTGGTGTTTGCTTCATAGAAGCCATAGTCGATGTCCGCTCTTAAAGTCTGAAGCGGAATAGTACCCTCATGGTAATGCTCGCTTCTTGCGATTTCTGCACCGCCGAGACGGCCGCTAACCATTATCTTGATACCCTTTGCGCCTGCCTTCATAGCTTTGCCTATGCTCTGCTTCATAGCACGACGGAAAGAAATTCTCTTTTCAAGCTGGGTTGCGATGTTTTCTGCAACAAGCTGTGCGTTGGTGTCAACCTGCTTAACTTCGATAACGCTGATAGCTACCTGGTTGTTACCGGTAAAGCTCTTTATCTCAGCCTTAAGCTTTTCAAGCTCTGCGCCACCCTTACCAATGATGATACCGGGTTTTGCACAGAAGATGATAACACGAAGTCTGCTGCCGGAACGTTCGATTTCGATCTTGGGAACGCCTGCCTGCTTAACTTTTTCCTTAAGCCAGGTCCTAAGTTTGTAGTCGGCAACGATGGTATCGCCAAGCTCCTCGTCCTTTACAAACCAACGGGAGTCCCAGTCTTTAATAACGCCTACACGAAGACCGTGCGGATTTACTTTTTGTCCCATAATCTGTTGCCTCCTATTCCTTTTCCTTAAGCACAATGGTGATGTGAGAGGTGCGCTTGATTATTCTTGCTGCGCCGCCTCTTGCTCTGGGCATAACTCTCTTCATGCCCTTGAGCATACCAGGAGTTACGAAGCACTGTGCTACATAAAGTTTATCAACGTCCATACCGTGATTGTTTTCTGCGTTTGCTATAGCAGACTTAAGAAGCTTGCCGATAGGTTCGCATGCAATCTTATTGGTGGTACGGAGAATTGCCATAGCCTTAGCTGCGTCCTTATTTCTTATAAGGTCAAGAACTATCTGCACCTTACGGGGAGACATACGCAACTGTCTGAGATATGCTTTTGCTACTCTTTGTTCCATTATCGTATCTCCTTCCCTTATTTACCGTTATTAGAGGTCTTGGAACCTGCGTGACCTCTGAAGGTGCGGGTGGGTGCAAATTCACCCAGCTTGTGACCTACCATGTCCTCTACTACGTATACGGGAACATGAGTCTTGCCGTTATGCACTGCGATAGTGTGACCAACAAATTCGGGGAATATTGTGGAAGAACGGGACCACGTCTTCAAAACACGCTTTTCGCCCTTCTGGTTCATATCACAAACTCTGCTGTAGAGTTTAGCTTCTACAAAAGGTCCCTTTTTAACACTTCTGCTCATAATCGTTCCTCCTTATCTGTCATTTCTGCGCTTGACTATGAACTTATTGGTGCGTGCCTTCTTCTTTCTGGTCTTATAACCAAGAGCAGGCTTACCCCAAGGAGTAACAGGAGAAGGTCTACCGATGGGAGAACGGCCTTCACCACCGCCGTGGGGGTGATCACACGGGTTCATAACAGAGCCGCGTACTGTAGGTCTGATACCGAGATGACGGGTCTTACCTGCTTTACCGAGCTTGATGTTTTCATGCTCGATATTGCCTACCTGACCTATGGTAGCTACGCAGTTCAAGCGAACAAATCTAACTTCGCCGGAGGGAAGTCTTACCTGAGCCATGCCGTTTTCTTTAGCCATAAGCTGAGCAGCACTGCCGGCACTTCTAACAAGCTGAGCGCCTCTGCCGGGATAAAGCTCGATGTTGTGGATAAAGGTACCAACGGGGATGGAAGCTATAGGAAGAGTATTACCGGGCTTAATGTCTGCGTCTGCGCCGCTGTAAAGAACGTCGCCAACCTTAACGCCGTTAGGAGCTATGATGTAGCTCTTCTTGCCGTTAGCGTCTGCCAACAATGCAATGTAAGCGGTACGGTTAGGGTCGTATTCGATAGCGGTTACGGTGTTAGCCAAATCAGACTGACGCTTAAAGTCGATAATTCTGTACTTCTTCTTGTTGCCGCCGCCCTGATGACGAACGGTAATTCTACCGGTGTTGTTACGGCCTGCATTCTTCTTGAGAACGGTAATCAGGCTCTTCTCAGGAGTCTTCTTGGTGATCTCGTCGAAGGAAGGGGTAGCCATTTGTCTTCTCGAGGGAGTTGTAGGTTTATATGTCTTTGTAGCCATGTTCTGTTAACTCCTTTCGATTACATCAAGCTGTCAAAGAACTCTATAGTCTTTGAATCAGCGGTAAGCTTTACAAAAGCCTTTTTCCAAGCAGCGGTCTTACCGTAGTGGTAACCGAGTCTCTTGGACTTAGCCTTAACGTTGATGGTGGTAACCTTCTCTACCTGAACCTTGAAGATTTCCTCAACAGCGGCTTTGATCTGTTGTTTATTGGCGTCTACAGCAACCTTGAAGGTGTACTTCTTGTCCTGCATATCAGCCGTGGAAGCTTCGGTAATAACCGGCTTCAATATAATGTCGTAGCAAGTTTTCATTAGGCATAAACCTCCTCTAACCTGGCAACGGCGTCCTTAGCTATAACCAACTTGTCACAGTTAAGTATATCGTAAACGTTAAGTGCGTTTACGGGGCTTGCCTTTACGCCGGGAATATTGCCCGCAGAACGGTAAACCTTTTCATCTGCGGCGGGGGTAACGATAAGAGCCTTACCCTCTGCGTTAACTGCTTTAAGGAACTCACAAACCTTCTTGGTCTTGTATTCTTCCAATGCGATATTGTCAACGACAATCAGTTCACCGGATTCAACCTTTGCGGAAAGTGCGCTTCTGAAAGCAACCTTCTTAACTTTTTTGTTTATGCTTATCTTATAAAGTCTGGGCTTGGGGCCAAGTGCGATACCACCGTGAGTCCACTGAGGAGAACGGGTGCTACCCTGTCTTGCTCTGCCGGTACCCTTCTGTCTCCAGGGCTTTCTGCCGCCGCCGGAAACTTCGCTTCTTGTCAATGTAGACTGTGTACCCTGTCTCTGGTTCAGGAGGTATGCTCTTACTACAGAGTGGAGCACGGGGACATTGACCTCTGCGCCAAATACGGTTTCGGAAAGCTCCATAGTGCCGCAATTGCCGCCCTGCATATTAAGAATGTTAATGTTAGGCATGTCTTTTCCTCCTTATTTTACTGTATTGCGGATATATACTATACCGCCGCGGGAACCGGGAACGGCGCCCTTGATTGCCAACAGGTTGTTTTCCTTGTCGATCTTAACTACGTCAAGATTAAGGGTGGTAACCTTTTCGTTACCGTACTGACCTGCCATCTTCTTGTTCTTCATAACTCTGGAAGGATCGCTGTTTGCGCCCATAGAGCCAACCTGACGGTGAACAGGACCGGTACCGTGAGACATTCTAAGTCTGTGGCAGCCCCATCTCTTGATAACACCGGAGAAGCCGCGGCCCTTGGTCATACCGGTTACGTCAACCTTTTCGCCTACTTCAAAGGTGTCTGCCTTAACGATGTCACCAACGTTAAGTGCGGAGCAATCTTCAAGTCTGAACTCTTTCAAATATCTCTTGAAAGCTACGCCAGCCTTGGTAAAGTGACCCTTCATGGGTTTGTTCAGCTTTCTGTCCTCTATTTCAGAGAAGCCCAACTGAACTGCGTCATAACCGTCTTTAGCTACAGTTTTCTTCTGTACTACTACGCACGGTCCGGCAGCGACTACCGTTACAGGTATTACGTTGCCCTTTTCATCAAAGATTTGCGTCATGCCAATCTTTTTGCCGATGATGCCTTTTTTCATTAAATTTTCCTCCTTACGGTTATTGGTTACCGCCGTTTGGGCGGCAACATGACCGTTATTTTACGCTTTTGGCGTAATTGTCATTTGTTGTTGTGCCGTTTGGCACTTGCTTAAATCTTAGAGCTTGATTTCGATATCAACGCCTGCGGGCATCTCGATACCCATAAGAGCTTCAACTGCCTTCTGAGAGGGCTTGATGATGTCGATAAGACGCTTGTGAGTTCTGCGTTCAAACTGTTCACGGCTATCCTTGTACTTGTGAACTGCACGAAGGATGGTGATTATTTCCTTATCGGTGGGGAGAGGAATGGGGCCGGAAACGGAAGCACCGTTTCTCTTAGCGGTCTCAACTATCTTCTCTGCGCACTTGTCGATAAGTGTGTGGTCGTAAGACTTAAGACGGATTCTGATCTTTTCTTTGTTTGCCATGTTTTGTGCCTCCTAATAAATATAAAGTATTTTTCTTGGTGGCAGGATCTTAACACGCTTTCGGGCGTTTCAAGCAACACCCTTAAAAAGACGCTTTTCCCTATCGCCCGATTGTCGGACATACTCCACGGAAATTACCTGCATGGCGGCAGCAACTTCCCGCTTCAT
>JAZUNS010000124.1:0-4258 GCA_045604285.1 Eubacteriales bacterium | reverse complement strand
CCCCACAAAAACAAAGTTTTTGTGGGGTGTTTTTTCGCCTCGGTTCGTTTCGTCTGCACTCTTTCTCAGCACTCTGCCAAGCTGATGACAGGGTTTGTCATCAGCTTGATGGTAGACACTAAAAAAACAGTGTCTACCATCATTTTTTATTGAAAAGTTTATATTTCTTCGGCGTTGTGCTCTTTAAAGCCTTCGCCAAAAATTTCGGTAGCTTTGGTAACTATCATAAAAGCACGGGGGTCTTCCTCGGCAACTATATCCTTAACCTTGGGAAAAACCTGCTTCTTCACTACGCATAGCACAACGTTTTTGTTTTTGCCGGTGTAAGCGCCTTCAGCCTTCATTAAGGTAACGCCAACCTCAAGCTCCTTAAGAAGTCTGCCGCTTATCGCTTTTTCATTATCGCTCATAATGTAAACCATGGTGGCGCTGTCGGGCCCGTAAAGTACCGAATCCATAACAAAGGTCTGCACCGTAAGGGTAATAAGCGCGTACAGCAAAACCTTAATATCTTTAAACGCCGCTGCGGTTAAAAGTACAACTATACCGTCCAGTATCCAAAAAAGCTGACCCGTTTTTATATGCTTGTAGCGGGCACGAAGCACCCTTACGATAACGTCGGTACCGCCCGTTGTGGCACCTGCCCTGAAAATTATGCCCATCCCCAACGAAACAAAGGCACCGCCCAAAATACTGCACAACAACGGCTCGGTAGTGGGCGGGGTAACGTTTGCTTCCAAAACGTTTATAAACCAAGATGAAAGCATTGTTGCCACTATAGTGGAAAAGAAAAACTTAAACCCAAACTTCCATATTCCCAATACCATTATCGGAATGTTTACAATGGCAATAATGGTACCCGTTTCCAAAGCGGTTATGCCAAAGGAAGTCTTTAAAAAATGGTTTATTATAATAGCAAGACCGGATACACCGGCGGGTGTAAGCCCGTTAGGGTCAAGAAACAAGCCAACCCCTGCGGCATATATCAAGCAGCCTACGGGTATAAGGGTGGCGTTTCTTATAAGTGTTTTATACTTCGGTCCGGACATAAACAGCCTCCGTTTTTTTACTACGTTAGATATTATATACAACTATTTTATCAAAGTCAACAAGGATAGTGTTATGGGTGCTTCCCTAAAAAATTGCAAAAAATAACAAAAAGCTATTGAAAAAAAGGGGCGCAAGTGATAAACTTATACGGTAAGCAGAATTTAAGGGGGCAATAAAATGGTAGGCTTTAATAACGAGCTGTACATAAAAAAACAGTCAGAACACATAACAAAGCGTATACATGAGTTTGGCGGCAAGCTTTACTTAGAGTTTGGCGGCAAGCTTTTTGATGATTACCACGCCTCCAGGGTGCTTCCGGGCTTTGTTCCGGATGCAAAAATCCAAATGCTTCGCAATATCGCCTCGGACGTTGAGCTTGTTATTGTCATAAGCGCAGACGATATTGAAAAAAGCAAGATTCGCTCGGATATCGGCATAAGCTACGATGCAGACGTCCTTCGCCTTATAGATACCTTTAGGGATATGGAGCTGTTTGTCGGCAGCGTGGTTATATCCAAATATGCTCGCCAGCCTGCGGCAGATGCTTTTAAAAAGCGTATGGAACAGCTTGGCATTAAGGTGTATCTCCACTACCCCATAGAAGGCTACCCTGTTAACGTTTCTCACATAGTAAGCGATGAAGGCTTCGGTCAAAACGATTATATAGAGACCTCCCGTCCCTTGGTCGTAGTTACCGCCCCCGGCCCCGGCAGCGGTAAAATGGCAACCTGCCTTTCTCAGATATATCACGATTATAAGCACGGCATTAAAGCGGGCTACGCCAAGTTTGAAACTTTTCCTATTTGGAATCTGCCACTTAAGCATCCCGTTAATTTGGCATATGAGGCTGCAACGGCAGACCTTGACGACGTTAATATGATAGACCCCTTCCATTTGGAGGCTTACGGTATAACCGCTGTCAACTATAACCGTGACGTTGAAGTTTTTCCCGTGCTTAATGCGATCTTTGAGGATATAGAAGGCGTAAGTCCCTATAAATCTCCTACGGATATGGGTGTAAATATGGCAGGTCATTGTATTGAGGATGACGAAGCCGTACGCACCGCCGCTAAGGAAGAGATAGTGCGCCGTTATTTTGCCGCCCTTTGCGAGAAGAAAAAGGGTAGGGATAACGGCAACTCGGTACAGAAGATCGAGCTTATCATGCGCCAGGCAGGCATAACCGTTAACGACCGTGAGGTCGTGCCAATAGCTCTTAAACGCTCTGAAGAGACCGACGGTCAACCTGCTGTTGCCATAAAGCTTAAAAACGGAACGGTTGTTACGGGCAAAACCTCCGAGCTGTTAGGTGCCGCATCTGCGGCGTTGCTTAACGCTGTAAAGGCGGCAGGCGGTATCGACAGAGAGCAGCTTTTGATAAAGCCCGAGGTAATCGAGCCTATCCAAAGCCTAAAGGTTGGCTTGCTTGGTAACAAAAACCCCCGTATGCATACGGATGAGCTGCTTATAGCTTTGACCATAAGTGCTACCCATGATGAAGTATCAAAGGCGGCATTTAAGTCCTTGCATCTCCTTCAAGGGGCAGAGGCACACTCCACCGTTATTTTGTCTCAGGTGGATGAGGAAATATACAGAAAGCTGGGCATAAATCTCACCTGCGAGCCCACCTATCAAACCAATCGCCTTTTCCATAAATAAGCTTTTTTGTCAAAAAGGGTGGACAAAAGCTTTATAATGTGCTATCATGGCTAAAACGCATCTTTAAATCGATTTGGTAAAGTCGGCAAGACGGCGTATGAGGCAATTTGTTTTGCCCCTGCATTGTTAATATCAAGGTCTTGTCGGCTTGGCAAGACCTTTTTGTTGATGTTTGCGGCCATATAAACGGGGCGCAACGTCAGTGTTTATAGCTGTACTAAAGGGCCATAACCGCCACGGGCGGAGTATATAAAAAAGACGGAGGTATTTTTCCATGAAAATGATTTATGGCGTCAAAGACAAACCCAAGCTACCCGCACTTCTCGTTTTTTCGCTTCAGCAGTTGTTGTCGATAATGGCTGCAACTCTTGTTGTTCCCGTTATCGTAGGTAACGGTATGAGCTCCGCTGCAGCACTTTTTGGTGCAGGCGTGGGTACATTTGTTTATTTGCTTTTCACTAAGTTCAAAAGCCCCGTATTTCTCGGCTCCTCCTTTGCTTTTATCGGCTCTATGGTTGCCGCTTTTGCCGGTGCAACAACCGTAGCACTTGGCTATCTTGGCTTGCTTATAGGCGCTTTGTTTGCAGGTCTTGTGTACGTGGTAATTGCCGTAATAGTTAAATTTGCAGGCGTTAAGTGGATAAATAAGCTTATGCCGGTTGTAGTTATAGGGCCTACCGTTGCAATAATCGGTCTTTCTCTCGCAGGCAACGCAGTTGGCGATTTGCAAAAGGTTAACTATCAAAAGGTAGAGAAGGCAGATGCTTATCAAGTCGCCATCTCTTATAATAAAACAGTTGCCGAAGACGGCACTGAAACCTTCTTTGATGCTGATGGTAACATGGTATATGTTAAGCTTGCCAACGGCGAAATTCAATTCCAAGGCGTTGATGAAGATAACAGACCTAAAGTCGATGCAAATGGCAACGCAATAATGGAAATTGCAGATGAAAAGAAAGCTGCTGAATTGCATCTTAAGTCTCAAATAGTAACTCCTATTGACGAAAACGGTGTTGTTGTTGAGGGCGTTACCGTCGGTGCAGACCAAAAAACCGGTGAGCGTGTATTCACCAGCACACCCGGCTCTTTATACGTTGCCATTATTTGCGGTCTTATTACTTTGGGCGTAACAATGCTTTGTTCCGTATACGGCAAAAAGATGTTTAAGCTTATTCCCTTTATCATTGGTATACTTTCCGGTTACGCAGTTGCATCTTTGTTCTACGTTATAGGTGACGCAATCGGTAATGACGCACTTAAGATAATTAACTTCGGCGCATTTAACAATATTACGCTTTTCTCTGTTCCCGACTTCACCTTTATCAAAGCGTTCGGTCAGTTTGGAAATCTCAGCGGTTCCTATATTGCAACTGTTGCAGTTGCCTATATCCCCGTTGCTTTCGTTGTATTTGCAGAGCATATCGCAGACCACAAGAACCTCTCCTCCATTATCGAGAGCGATCTGCTTGAGGATCCCGGTCTGCACCGCACCCTCCTTGGCGACGGTGTCGGCTCTTTCGTTGGCGCATTCTTCGGCGGATGCCCCAAC
>JAZUNS010000123.1:0-2345 GCA_045604285.1 Eubacteriales bacterium | reverse complement strand
AATTACAACGGCACAGCAATAACCTATGATGCAATAGGTAATCCGTTGAAATGGCGTAATGCGCAAAACATAGACTGGTACGGTAGACAGCTAACACTGTTTGCACGTAGTAACGGCTATATTACAAGCTACACCTATAACGCCGACGGCATAAGAACAGGTAAGCAATTTCTAAATTCAGACGGCGATATCACAGGTACAGTAAAATACACCCTTGACGGTAGCACCATCGTTGCGGAGAACAGAAACGGTACCAACATATATTATACCTACGACGACAAGGGTTCGATAATGGGTATGCTGTATGGCGGAGAGTATTATATGTTCTCCAAGAACCTCCAAGGCGACGTTGTTGGTATCTATAACGAATCCGGCACCCTCGTCGCCAAATACGAGTACGGCGCATACGGCGAAGTTACTGCTATAACCAACGGTAGCGGCGTTGACGTATCAAACAACGCAACCCATATCGCCAACATCAATCCCTTCCGCTACAGAGGCTACTACTACGACGCCGAAACGGGATTCTACTACTTGCAAAGCCGCTACTACGACCCCGTAGTTGGTAGATTCCTCAATGCAGATGCATTCGTAGCCACCGGCCAAGGCATCCTCGGCAACAATATGTTTGCTTATTGTGGTAATAATCCCATAAACAGGTTTGACCCGAGAGGAATGTGTTATATGCCAGACGATATAGAGAAATGTTTAACTGGGGCAAACTGCTGTGAGGACAACCATTCTACCTCAGATTATTTACAAGCAAAACTTTTATTAGTTCTGTTAGGCTCCGATGATAGCAGCAAAGGCTGCATTCGTGATGTCACCATAGAAGTCGGTGTGGCGTTAAACAAAGCAACTGTACTTGCAAATAATTTAAGAACTTTTGTTAATCAAATGGACCCTTATAGGCGTTTAGGCGGAGAACTTGGCATTTATGCAACTTTTTATGCTCTTGTTAATCATAACGCGATGTGGGATATTAAAAGGCCGGGACCTTGGATAGAAACAATAGGCACCCCATTTCCCGGTAAAAATATGCCAATAGTATTTTGTGGTGTGATGATGACACCCGAGAGCTTGGGCAACTTTACGTATGGATATTTGGGTTATGCCTATGGCATACCATATAAAATGCTTATAACTGGATCGTATTATGCTGCAGGTTTCCCCAGCGGTGGTTCTGATTTGAATAACGAAATAACCGATGTTAAATATATTCTTTTAGGATATTTATTCGGAATGGGTATGTCTGCCCAATAGGAGAAGATATGAAGAAAAAAACGTTGTTTATTATCCTGTTTGCATTAGCAGTAACAGCCTTTTTTTCGCTTTGGCTCTTTAGCGATGTTTCTCTAACAAAAGAAAAAAAGATTGCTAAAAGCTTGGAAAAAGATAGAGAGCATTTGGAGCTTGTTGCAGAATATTTGCTCAATGAACCGGGTAAATATCTATCCTTTTTGGATGACAGCGGATGTTTCAATGGTGGATATATAACAAGCATTGAAAATGCTGAAGTTATGGCTTCTGTTAAACAGCTGTTAAATAAACGAAACTACAAAAAAGTAATTAAGGACGGCGATACAGTAAGGTTTATTAGGTGGACAAGATTAAGTGATTACGAAGCGGGTATCTGCTATACGCCTGAAGGGGCACCCAAGATAGAGTTCTTAACCACCGAGAAATCGCTTTCTGTAAAAGGCTGGTATTATTATGAAGCCGATTATAACAAATGGCGTACCGACAACCATTATTGATTATAGCGATTATAGCTTCTCGCTTTTACTCACCTCTTTCGACAATAAGCGCTTTTTCAAGCGATAGAGACGACAACTGCAAAGTGTATCTCCTTGACGGCGGCAACACGGTAACTGAATATCCCTTAGCATCAACCCACCGGTTCATCGTAACCGGTGGGTTGGGGCTCCAATAATACCCGCTATAATGACAAAAACAGCAAGCTTGCTGTAGCATATACCGTCTCGTATAACGGTGACGGCGCCGTGTCAAAGGTGGTTGACGACCGTAGCGGAATAACCACCGAATACGAGTACGACTCGTTAGGCAGGCTTATCCATGCAACCGAGTACGAAACGTCAAGCAAAACGGCAGTACTCAGTACGGAGAATAGGTACGACTCCTACGGCAGACCGCAGGGTTCTTCCTACGACTTGCCCGATATAGATATCGGATATAGTGTTGAGTATAAAGAAAACTCCAACCTTATATCGGGCTTTTCACAGCAGAACCTTACCGACTATGCGCTTAACGGCAAGTTTTATACTTACGATGCTCTTGAACGTGTTACGGGCATTAGAACGTATATGGGCGGTCTTACCGTCTAT
>JAZUNS010000122.1:0-61994 GCA_045604285.1 Eubacteriales bacterium | reverse complement strand
ATGACAGGGTTTGTCATCAGCTTGAGGGCATCGTTTTAACTACGATGCCCTTTAGATTTTAAATACATTATTTTGATAATTTGAAATCGATACAAAAGTATGTTCCTGTAATTTCGCTGCCGACTCCGATTTTAGTTGAATGTTCTTCTGCTATTCGTTTTGCAATAGATAGCCCCAGCCCAGAGCCTGACGTTGAAGATCGTGATTTATCTACGCGATAGAATCTATCAAAAATATTTGCCAACTCTTCTTGCGGTATTTGTGTTCCCGTATTGTGCACAAAAAGCTCTGCGTAGTCGTTAACCGCTTTTAAACTTAAATGAATACGCCCTTTGTTATTAGAGTGCTTGCAGGCATTATCCAAAAAGATTCTGATTAGTTGCTTTATAGAGCTTAAATTTCCCATAATTATAAGATTATCTTCTATCGTGTATGAGAATTCTTTTCCAGCCTCAAAAAAAACAGCTTCAAAATTTAAGCATGTTGACGTAACAACGTCAGATAGATCAATCTTTGCAAAAGTGTTTTTTGTGTGCTTCTTTTCGTTGCTTGCCGATTGAAGCATATCACTTATTAAAAAAGACATATCTTCTGCAGAAGTTTTTATACCGCTAATCCAGTTATGTTCATCCGGTGTTAAGGAAGCGTCGGAAAGAAGAACATCTGTAGAAGCAATAATTGCAGTAACAGGGGTTTTAAGTTCGTGTGACGCATCAGCGATAAGCTGCTTTTGAACAGTTATTGATTTTGAAATCGGCTTTGTAGCAATATATGCCAAAAAAACAGAAATGCCTAAGATTACAAAAGAACAGCATATTATTATGAAGGTCGAGAAACGCATCATATTATAAAGCGTAATGTTTTCTTCAACCGTGCTGGTAAAAGCTATATGAACGGAACTGCGAACGTTTATTTTCATAAACCTTAATTTTTCCTGCTCAATCTCACCAACGTCGCTTTCAGAAAGCAAAGCTTCCTCTACCAAAAGCTCTATATCTTCGCGTTCGCGCCCTGGTTGCTGGTATATTCCTGTAACGTCCTTTTTGACAATAAACGACTTTGCGTCATTAGATCTGCCGTGCTTCAAAACGTCTTCTAAGGTTTGTATGCTTTGCTCATACATATTAGTTTTAATTATAACGTAATTGAAATAGAAAGCAAGCAGCATTACAATAGTAACCATCAACATCATGATAGAAACAAACTTGATCCTGAGTTTAGCAATCAAGAGGAGACCTCCAAAAAGTAGCCTATTTTTCTTACAGTTCCGATTACAACGTTAGAGCCTAAAAAAGCAAGTTTTTTGCGGATAAAAGAAATATATACCTCAACGTTGTTATCTTCCGCATCGGAATCATAGCCCCATACCTTTGTTATCAAATCCTCTTTTTGGGTAACACTTTTAGGGTTAGACATTAGAATCTTTAAAATTTCAAATTCTTTTAAGCCCAAATGTACAGATTTTTCACCTCTGTTTAACGTGTAGCTTGATAAATTTAGCGTAATATCTGAAAATGTGATTTCGTCTAAAATAACTTCACCCTGTCTGCGTGTCAATGCCCTTACTCTTGCTAAAAGCTCTTCTTTGGCAAATGGCTTTGTCATATAATCGTCGGCGCCGCTGTCAAGTCCCTTAACCTTTTCTTCAGTTTCACCACGGGCAGTAAGAAGTAAAACAGGTGTTTTAATTCTTTTTTCTCGCAATTTCTTTACTATTTCAATGCCGTTCATACGGGGCAACATTATATCTAAGATTATAATGTCGTATATGTCGCTTTCTGCGTATAAATATCCATCCATGCCGTCGTAGACAACGTCACATGCATATTTACAATCTTCCATCATCCTGCATAAAGCGTTAGCAATGCGTTGTTCGTCTTCTACTACTAAAACTCGCATAAAGCTCACCTCCGCATTAATTGTGCAGCGTGATTCTTAAAAGCTGCTTAAATCTCTTCTTTGGGTTCTGTGTAATCGGTGGATTCAATGTTACCGGAATTCATAGGAAATACCTTTAAAGGTGCCACTTTCTTTTCTTCAAAAATTATTGAGTATATCAATACAACGATTATTACTATTACTACGCTGTAAAATAGGTGAGAAAGGGCGTCGGACTTAAAATATGGATTGTTAACAGGGGATTTTAATATTATACCCATAACGCCGGATGCGCTATTGAAAGAGGACACTCCGAATGTTTTTGCATATATAATAGCCGTGGAGAAATAAACGTTTATAACGGTGAATAGTGCGGAAGTTATAAGGCAGGGAAGTATACGCTCCAAGCTTTTGTTACCGGTAAATATTCTGTAAAAAAGGAATGACAATATTGTTGTTATTGCCGCAAAAGGCAGATTAAGAATAAGGGGATTAAGCCCCAAAATATCATTGGCAGGAACAAATACAATATAGGCGAACAGCGCAATAATAAGCCCCAATAAGCTTCCTATGACAGAGCAACAAGTACCTTTTACCCGTGATTTTGATTTGTTCTTTACAGCGTCGCTGCTGCTAATTTCTTCAACGTATGCATCAGCGCAGTCTTTGCACATCACGTGTGCGTTTTGGCTTTCAACAACACATTTTGGAGAATCGCCAATGGGTCTTCCGCAATCAATACAAACCTCACATCCGGGAATGTTGAAATGTATAAGAAGCTCTATTAGTTTTTTTACTGCTTTATCAAAATTTTTCAACTCTTCTACGGTGGTGAAAGAAACAGAATCACAAGTTATCTCATAATTTTTAAGCGCAAGATAGCCGTCATCAATAATTTTATTGATCTCAGCAGAAAACGCATAAGAATTAATTTTGTTCTCCTCGGGGGTGCTATCAGTAGGGAAGCAACAGCTTATAAAAGCTGTTTTCTTAGTGCCACTGTTATAAACAGTAACCATATATCCTTCAATGATTCCAAAGGCGTAGTCGTTTTCTATTTGAAAGTTATAAGTGTTTGAAAAAGCTATAAGAGGATTACTAATCATACAAATTTACTCCAATATTTTTATCGTCTGTCAATGATTTCAATACCTTGCGGCAAGCAGTTTCTGCCGTCGCTAATGTCGTCTATAAGCTCAAAACCAATCAGCTCGTAGTCTGTTTCTGATTTATATACCTTGATCTTTTGTATCTCGTTTGCGCTAAACAGCAGGTCGTAAAAAGTGTCGTTTTCTTTGCTGTAATACTTTTCAACTTTATAAACCGTGTTTCCAATCGTAACGTTTCCACTTGAAACATAATCAATCGTCTTAAAATTTATTGTGGGGATTTTAACGGTTGAAGTAGGCATAAGATACGCAGAATTTTCTGATAAATTAAGCATATATGCACCGTTTGAATTGATAAATATTTCCGTAGAAATATTGTGTGTTTCTGCTTCAATAATGTTGATATAATCTTTACCAAACCAGTATGTGGTTACTATCGGTAACGACAGACCGCCTATTCTGCGTTGCTTGGTTATAACAAGCTTATAAATACCATCAGAAACGATATTTTTGCAATTGTTAATAAGATTGTCAGCGGTATCTGGTTCGGACAAGCTTTCTTCGCTGCTTTCGGTGACCGTTTCTTTACTCTCTAAACACGAGCTTTCGGTTATCGCTTCGCTGTCAAAAACAGAAGTTTCAGTAGCTGAGATTTCAATGCTTGTCAGATCTTCAGAATGGTTGGAACTATCATCCCTTGTTTCTATAACATCTATAGAGCCATCGGCGGAATCTGATATTGTATTCTCATTGCCGCCATCCTTTATTAATGTGACAGCAAAAGCTATTAATAATGCGAAAGCAGTAGTGATAAGAAGTGTTAATGTTTTGTTTTTCATTAATTGTTTTTATTGTTAAGAATGTGCGATAACAGCTCGTCAATATTAGTGATGTGTGGCGTATCTTGTTCAGGGGCCATGGTAAGGGGAAGGTCGTCGAGAGCCTCGGAAGAGGGGGAGGGCACAAGCTCATTATCATCATCCACGATTGACAAAAACTCAACCTGTTCAATATCTTGTTCAGGGGCTTGCTCTAAAATTGCATCGTCTGTAGCGGTTTCTGCTATAGAAACGACATCTTTGCTAACAGTCTCCTCGTCCGTTTTAGGCTTGGCATATAGCTGCAGCATTGTATTTAATACGTCTCTTATCGGAACAGAAATATCGCAACTGCGTATAATTACGGCCGGCATACCGCATTCTACATTGTTAAATATTTCCTGCTTAGCTCGTTTTGTTTTTCCTAAATTTTCAACTGCAGTCGAATCAATTTTAACTCCCAAGAACTGCTTCTTTTTGTTGCCAAAAAGCTTTAGGGATACTATAGAGCTTGCAGAAATGAATCCTACGCAGCCATCTGCCATGGTTTTTTCATAAAAGCCTTTTTCAGTTATGACGATACCATCAGAGGGTGAAAATGTATTTAAAAGAGAGTAACAAAGAAAAAAGGTGAAGAAGGGCGTACATATACCGCCGATGAACATATAGACAGTTTGTTGAGTAGATGAAAATACATCCTTTGTTATTGGTAAAAACGGGGAAAACAAACACATTACTGATATTACCAACATAATAAAGCTGACAATGGTATATACTGCAAGGAAAGGAATCTTTTTCTTTATTCGGTAAGGAAGTTTAACTTTATCCAAAACAACACCTCCTGAAGGGCTTTACGTTTTATTGAAAAATTGTATGAGTTCTAATATATTTCAAATATAATTCTTTGCAGGCTTTTTGCCAATGAATACCGTCGGTAGAGCATAATTCATCTCTTATATTGCCGTTTTCATCTCTTGTGGCGTCGCCGAAATTTAAATAATAGTGTCCGCGTGCATAAGCCGTTTCTAAAAGCATCATATTGAAGTTATCAACCTTTTGTCCGTTGAAAGTTTCGGTATTCTTAAATGATGCCCAAGCAGGGATGCCGACAAGAACTATAGTAGCGTTTGGAATAGCACTTTCTATTCTGTCAAGCATCTCGTTGTATAGGTTTATGTGCAATTCATTAGACCAGACTGCAATTCCGTTGGTCCCTAACATTATGTAAACAACCGAGGGCTGCATTTCGGTAAGCCACTCGATAGGCGATTTTAATTCTTCTGACTTATTAAAGCAAGGCTTACTTTTAAAATCCAAGTAATCGTATACACCCAACCCGCCCCAAGCAACAACACTGTAGTTTCCTAAATATCTGGAGTCCAATCCTAAACCGTATGTCAAGCTATCGCCGCAAAAAACAATATCTTCAAAGTAGTTTTCACCTGCATCGGCAGTTTCTCCAAGATATGTGTCGCTAAACTTAGAAAACTCAGCATCGGAATACGTCATATTTGCCGGTACGTTCAATGACGGTGCAGGAGTGCTGGAGTCCGGTTCCTCAGGTGTGCTTTCTACTTCGACATAAGGAAACAAAAAATCCATAGTTTTGTCATTGATACTTTCCACGGTATCTGCGTGCGCTTCTGCTTTATTCGTGTCGATGCTATCTTGATTGTAAAAATAAAAATTAGCTGAATGGACACCGAAAGACAGCGCAAGTGCTGTAATACCAAGCATAGCTTTCTTTAAATAAAACATAAAACTATCAATCTCCTAAAATTGAAAAAGTTTATCGTTTAAAATCGATTATTTCTATTGCTGTGTTGCTATTAAATATACTTAGTGCTTCGTTTTCTTTGGAATCTGAATAATCAATCGTTAAGACGAACTTTAAGGTGTCATACGCCTCACCTTCGCCCTCGGCATCGGCGGAGAAATCCGGGTTGGTATATACATTTTCTTCTAAATTAAGCGTTACTTGCTCAAAAGATATTCTCGCGTAAACATATCTGCCCTTAGTATCTGAAACAACGTTGCAGACATTATATGAATTTTCATTGGTATCAGTAAGGAAAAAGGTAGGCTCGTTGCCGTCTACTATTAGTTTTTTGTTGTACTTTATTCCTATTTCAAGCTCGTTAACGGTTGGTGAATATACTACACAGTCTATCTGCACGCTTCCGTCATAGTTCATAAATACCTGGGGATACATTTCATACACAACAAAATCTTCGGGAGATTCATTGTAAATTTGCTGCGCTCTTTTGGAAAAAGTGATTTGAGTGTATAGGTCAAGTTCGCAATTGGTGAACAATATTGCAAATGAGACGACGTATATCAAAGAAATTAATCCAAAAAAGCCGTATCTTATTATTTTTTTTCTTACTGTTTTACCTTTGCTTTGTGAAGATTCCTCTTCATCGGGGAAATAATTACCTTCGTAGTCCATAGCTTTTCCTTTTTAGCAGATTACATAATGTGGAAAAAACGTACTTTTCCACAGAAAAATGTGGGTTTCGCTGCCGTACTTTAATATAAACCCATCGGATATATGCAACTTTTTGGGTTTTGATGCTAAGTTTCCAACATTTCCCACATTAAAATAATGCATTATTTTGTCCAATAATTTCTGTCAAGTGTTCTTAGCTGAATAGCTAATGAAATATGATCTTCGGTCAGCATATCGCTTTTGTCAAAATCTGCAACAGTACGAGCAAGCTTTAAAATCTTGTCATAACCTCTTGCAGACAAGCCTAATGTATCGTATGCCTTCTTCAGTAATTCTATTCCTTTTTGGGTGGGGTTACAAAAACGCTTAATATGTTCAGTGCGCATTTGCGAATTAAACAAAAGGGGCTTTCCGCCTACGGTTTCAAACTCAAACCTTTGTGCTGCAAAAGCTCTTGCTTCCGAAACACGTTTCCTTATGCTGGCACTGGCTTCAGCGCTTGATGTTGAAGAAAGTGTGTTGAATTCAAGGGATTGCACTTCGATTTGGATGTCAATTCTATCAAGCAGTGGTCCTGATATTTTGTTTATGTATGATAGTCTGGACGCAGGCGAACATATACAAGGTTTTGTTAAATGACCAAAGTATCCGCATTTGCAAGGATTCATTGCGGCGACTAACATGAAAGAGCAGGGATAAGTAATACTGCCACTGACTCTTGTTATTGTAACGCTGCCGTCTTCTAAAGGCTGACGCAATATCTCTGTAGCGGATTTGTCAAATTCCGGGAACTCATCCAAGAAAAGAACACCGTTATGCGCCAAAGAAATTTCACCCGGCACAGGTATCTTACCGCCGCCTGCCAAACCTGCTGCTGAGATGGTATGATGAGGTGAACGGAAGGGTCTGGATGTGATTAAAGGTGTGTTAGCAGGAAGAATCCCTGCTACGGAATGTATGCGCGTGCTTTCGATAGCATCATTTAAAGTCATCCTCGGCATAATTGACGGCAATCTTTTTGCAAGCATACTTTTACCGGAACCTGGAGGGCCGATAAGCAGTACGTTATGAAAGCCTGCCGCTGCAATTTCCAAAGCGTATTTCGCTTCATCTTGACCTTTAACGTCACAAAAGTCTAAAGTATCCAAAGCTGCAATTTCCTGCAACTCCTTCATTGTAAGCTTTTTCGGTTCAATTATCTCTTTTCCCTTGAGATGATTGATAAGCTGTTTTAAATTAGCGACGGGTATAACGTCAATCCCTCTTGCAATGGAAGCCTCTGCGGCATTTGCTTCGGGAACGTATATTTCTTGAAAGCCGGAATCCTTAGCGGCAAGTGCCATAGAAAGCACACCGTGTATGGGCCTTATTTCACCTGTTAAGGATAATTCACCAACAAAGCATTTTGCTCCCAAATTCAGCCTGCCTATTTTGTCGGTATCGATTACTGACAAAAGTATTGGCAGATCCAACCCGGTACCTTCTTTTTTCTGCGAAGCAGGTGCTAAATTAACCGTAAGCACACCGTGCCTTAAAGGTATACCGCTGTTAGCTGCGGCGCCTCGTATCCTACCTTCTGCTTCTCTTATTGCAGTGTCGGGCAACCCAATAATTTCCATTTTTTCTTTTAGGTTTGAGTAGCTGACACTTTCTACGGAAACCATCAAGCCGTCAATGCCGTTAACGGCCGCAGAACAAACTATATTAACCATAATTGTTCCTCTAAACTACATAAAAATATACATTATTATTATACCACATAATTTCCATAATGCAATACTTTGTACATTATTTTAATTTGTATTGGAGTTTATACACAATAATTTTTGCTAAATTAGCGGCAAAAATATAAAAATAGATATTTACACGGGGGAAAATTAGTGCTATAATATCGGTGTAAAACTATACGGAGGTATTAAAAATGCTCAGAAAGAAAATTTCAATGGACGGCAACACAGCGGCAGCGCATGTGTCTTACGCCTTTACTGAGGTTGCCGGTATTTACCCCATCACACCCTCTTCTCCTATGGCAGAATATGTTGATAAGTGGTCTGCAGATGGCAGAAAGAACATATTCGGTCAGCAGGTTAGGGTTGTTGAAATGCAATCCGAAGGCGGTGCAGCAGGTACTGTTCACGGTTCTCTTGCAGCAGGTGCTTTCACTACTACTTATACTGCTTCTCAGGGCTTGCTCCTGATGATTCCCAATATGTACAAGATCGCCGGTGAATTGCTCCCCGGTGTTATTCACGTTTCCGCACGTTGCGTAGCATCTCACGCTCTTAACATTTTTGGTGACCATTCCGACGTTATGGCTTGCCGCCAGACCGGCTTCACCATGCTTTGCGCTAACAACGTACAGGAAGTAATGGACCTTGGTGCGGTTGCTCATTTGGCAGCTATCAAATCCAGAGTTCCCGTTCTTCACTATTTTGACGGCTTCAGAACTTCTCACGAAATTCAGAAGGTAGAAGCTTGGGATTATGAAGATCTTGCTGAAATGGTTGATTGGGAAGCTATAGAAGATTTTAGAGCGCGTGCTCTCAATCCCGAACATCCCGTTCTCAGAGGTTCTGCACAGAATCCTGACATATTCTTCCAGGCAAGAGAAGCATGCAATCCTTATTATAATGCCGTTCCCGCTGTTGTTCAGGAATACATGGATAAGGTTAACGCTAAGATAGGTACCGATTATAAGCTTTTCAACTATTACGGTGCTGCTGATGCTGATAAGATCATCATCGCTATGGGCTCTGTTTGCGATACCATAGAAGAAACTATTGATTATCTTAACGCAAAGGGCGAAAAACTTGGTCTTCTTAAGGTTAGACTTTACCGTCCCTTCGCAATCGACAGCTTTGTTAATGCTATTCCTAAGTCCGTTAAGAAGATAGCTGTTCTTGACCGTACTAAAGAGCCCGGCTCTTTGGCTGAGCCTCTTTATCTTGACGTTGTAAGCGCTCTCAGAGGTACTGAATTTGAAGGTGCTTTGGTTGTAGGCGGCCGTTTCGGTCTCGGTTCTAAGGACACTACCCCTGCATGCATTAAAGCTGTTTACGCTAACCTTGATGCTGAAAAGCCCATCAACGGCTTTACCCTCGGCATTAACGATGACGTTACCAATCTTTCTCTTCCCATCGTTCCTATGGAAAGCACTGCTCCCGAAGGAACTGTTTCTTGTAAATTCTGGGGTCTTGGTTCCGACGGTACCGTTGGTGCAAACAAGAACTCTATTAAGATTATCGGTGACCATACCGACAAATACATTCAGGCTTATTTCGCTTATGACTCTAAGAAGTCCGGCGGTATAACCGTTTCTCACCTTCGTTTCGGTGATAAGCCCATTCGTTCCACTTATTACGTTTCTCAGGCTGACTTCGTAGCTTGCCACAATCCTTCTTATATCAACAAGTATGATATTACCGGCGACCTTAAGGATGGAGCAACCTTCCTTCTTAACTGCCAGTGGTCTGCAGAAGAACTTGAAAAATATCTTCCTGCAAAGGCAAAGCGTGATATCGCAACTAAAAACGTAAACTTCTATACCGTTGACGCTATTACTATCGCTCGTGGCCTCGGTCTCGGCGGCAGAACCAATACCGTTCTTCAAAGTGCATTCTTCAATCTTGCTAACATCATTCCTTCCGAAGATGCAATCAAGTACATGAAGGAAGCAGCATATAAGAGCTTCTTTAAGAAGGGCGAAGCAGTAGTTCAGATGAACTACTCTGCAATTGACGCAGGCGCTAATGCAGCAGTTAAGATTGACGTTCCTGCTTCTTGGGCAAACGCTGTTGATGCAGAAGCTGCAGACGCTGAAATCAACGCAAGACCCGAACTTGCAAACTTCGTTAAGAACATACTTACTCCCGTTAACGGTCAGAAGGGTGACGATCTTCCTGTTTCTGCATTTGCAGACAGTGCTGACGGTACATTCCCTCAGGGCAGCTCTGCTTTTGAAAAGCGCGGTGTAGCTGTTGACGTTCCCTCTTGGATTCCTGAAAATTGTATCCAGTGTAACTTCTGCTCTTTGGTATGTCCTCACGCAGCAATCAGACCTGTTGCTATGACTGATGCTGAAGCAGAACAGTATCCTGAAATGAAGCTTACCGCAATGACCGGCCTTCCCGGATACAAGTTTGGCGTTACCGTTTCCGTGCTTGACTGCGTAGGCTGCGGTTCTTGTGCACAGATCTGTCCCGGCCGCAAGGGCGAAAAGGCTCTTAATATGGCTGCTACCGACACCCAGCTTGATCAACAGCAGTATTTCGAACTCAGCTACAAGTATTGTGACGACGCTAATGTTCTTGCTAAGTTTAAGCAAGAAACCGTAAAGGGCAGCCAGTTCAAGCAGCCTCTGCTTGAGTTCTCCGGCGCTTGCCCCGGTTGTGGCGAAACTCCTTACGCAAAGCTTATTACTCAGCTTTACGGCGATAGAATGCTTATAGCTAACGCTACCGGCTGTTCTTCCATTTGGGGCGGTTCTGCACCTGCTACTCCTTACACCACTAACAAACAGGGTAACGGTCCCGCTTGGGCTAACTCTCTCTTTGAAGATAACGCAGAATACGGTCTTGGTATGGCTACCGCTATTCGCACCAGACGTTCTAAGCTTATCGCTTTGGTAGAGAAGTTTGCAGAAGCTGAATGCGAAAAGCTTTCCTCGGCTGCAAAGGCATGGCTCGAAGTTAAGGATGAAGGTGAAGCTTCTAAGGCTGCATCTGCTGCACTTATCGACGTGCTTAAGAATGCTAAGTCTTCTTGCAATTGTGACAAGGCAGATATCGATAAAGCTCTCGCTATGAGCGACCTCTTCGTTAAGAAGTCCGTTTGGATATTCGGCGGCGACGGTTGGGCATACGATATCGGCTTCGGCGGTCTTGACCACGCACTTGCTTCCGGCGAAGATATTAACATTTTCGTATTTGATACCGAAGTATACTCTAACACCGGCGGTCAGGCTTCTAAGGCTACTCCTATCGGTTCTGTTGCTCAGTTTGCTGCTAACGGCAAGGGCACCAAGAAGAAGGATCTCGCTGCAATCGCAATGTCTTACGGTTACGTATACGTTGCACAGGTTGCAATGGGTGCTGACTATAACCAGTGCATAAAGGCAATCACTGAAGCTGAAAGCTACAAGGGTCCCTCTATCGTTATCGGTTATGCTCCTTGTATTAACCATGGTATAAAGAAGGGTCTTGGTACCAGCATGCTTGAAACTAAGGCTGCTGTTGCTGCCGGCTATTGGCATACCTTTAGATTTGATCCTCGTCGCAACGCTGAGGGTGTAAACCCCTTCGTTCTCGATTCCAAGGAACCCACAACGAATTATCAGGACTTCATCAAGACCGAAACTCGTTACAGCTCTTTGGGCATCGCGTTCCCTGATAGAGCAGCTGTTCTTTTTGAAAACGCTGAAAAGTGTGCAAAGGATAAGTATGCTCAACTTAAGAAGTTAGCAGAATAACCAAGATATTCGGGCGGGCTTTTTAGCCCGCCCTTTGCTTACTATCGAGTGCTGAGGTGTGTTATGTCAGGTAATTTGAACAATAAGAATAAGATGTATGAATTTGAAAAAATGGCTATTGTTATTGTAGTTGTTATGGCGCTCATAATAGTGCTGCTTGTCTCGTTTGGCACATGCGAACGAAACACTGACGGCGACTCTACAGCTAATGATAGTCGTGTGGTAATAGACGGAACTTCTGACTCAAGTATGCCTGAAAAATCAGAGGCCGACGATTCGTCTTTGACTAGCGTTGCACCTCCAACCGGGAACGATACGATCGATTTTAAAGTTGTTGAAGTTAACAATTCCATGCTTCAAGAAGGCGAAATGCTGTTTGTTAATCAAGACCACAAGTTCACTAATGATGTTAGTGAGCGTCTTGTGAACATATATGTAGAAAAAACAAAGCTTGACAAAGATTTTGTTTTAAGCTATGCTTCTCTTGAGCTTGACTTGGACGCCTTTAACGCTTTATGTCTTATGCTTGATGGGTTTTATGCGGACACAAATATTCCTCTTAATACGCTTATGGTTTCGCGTGCATACGTTTCGGCAGAAGATCAACAGTCTAGTTACGATAAGGAATCAGCTACAGCCGAAAAGACAGAGCTTCCTTATATGCAAGCGGGCGGTCAAAGTGAACATCAAACGGGTTTGGCTTTGCATCTTACTGTATATCCGAGCTCTTCCGGTACAATGGGGGAGGGACCCTATGAATGGTTCACGGACAATTGCTGGAAATACGGTTTCGCTTTAAGGTATCCTGAAGGTAAAGATGATGTTACACAGGCGCGTTCCGATTCCACACATTTCAGATATATCGGCGTTCCGCATGCCGCTATTATGCATGTCAATAAATGGGTTTTAGAGGATTATATTAAATATCTTCAAGAAAAGACCGATTATGAAAATAGGGCTACTATCAAAGATGCGCAGGGGAACGGCTATGAGATTTATGCCGTCAAAGCGCACGATGGTGATGTGACGCAAATTAATGTGCCGGAAGATGAATCGAAGTATACATATAGTATATCCGGTACTAACAGCGGTTACTATGTGGTTACACTAAAAAGTTTAAACAATTGAAAAGTTTAACACAAAAAGCGCCAGAACGAATGTTTTGTGCGCTTTTGTCGTTGCCGCAAAAATCACAACAAATTGTAAGTGCATACTGCACAAAAAGGCACGGACAAAAATGTACAATATCCACAAAATTGCGCTGCGCATTTATTATGGTTTGGCGCCAGCGAAGATTTGCGATTATAACTATGTAATTTTAAAGTTAATTCTTTTAAAAATTATTGTACTTTTAGCTCGTTAATCAATATTTTTTGGAAGCTTAAGGCGCGAATTTTGAATACGTGTAAATTGGTAATAAGAAAAAGATTAGCATTTGATTTTAATGGTCAGTTTTCTCAAAATGTTAATAAATAGTTAATGCAAGCTCTTCTGTAAAAAAACAAAAATATATGTTCCTATATATTATTTTGAAAGCTTGACAAAATAACTCCAATCTGTTAATATAAAGCTTGTATTTGTATGATGTAATATTATACAGTAATTTTCAGGAGGAATGTCGAATGGCAAGAGAAACTTCTATGCCCAAAAGAGCGCTTGTCTTTGTGCTAATGCTTGTTATGCTTGTAACAGGCTTTGGTTCTGTCGGAAATGCAAGCGCTGCTGAAACCGGTACCATGGATCTTCCCGATTCAATGGTAGAAATCGATTTGTCGGAGATTAAGGATGAATTATCTTCAACCTCTTATTCCGACTATTTGCACGTTAATTCTTATTCAAGCGATAAGAATGCAACGAAAGAGATAAGCATCGACTTGTCGTCTTGTGTTGATGAAAAAGCTCATGACGCTACGATTGCTTATTTGGAAAACGTAAACAAGCTTGCCGGCGTTGAAGGCGTTGACAAGAGTGCTGATTTTCCTATTCTCGTTGCAGGCGATGATGGTAGCGTTACTTTTACATTCACTGTAGAAGAAACCGCCTTCTATTGGTTAGAAGCTGAATATTACACCGGCAACGTGTATTTTTATCCTTCCGATAGTTGCGAAGACGGTCACAAGCTTACCGTTACAACTGTTGAAAAGGAAGATTTTTCCAACACTGAAACTAAGTGTAAAGAATGCGGTGCTGATTTGTTGAATATTACTGCAAAGAACTCCGCTATTGAAAGAAAGATACTTATCGACGGTGCGATTCCCTATAAGGAAGCGCGTTCTGTAGAATTTCAGCGTACTTGGCTTGACACTTACTATTTAAAGTGCGAGAATTGCAACGGTAGCAAGGAAGGCTGCGATAAGTGTGTTAAAGGTAAAGTTGCTATTTATTCCAATGAAGAGGCGTATTTCAAGGCTTTGGAAGAAGCTAAGAAAAACGGTAAAACCCTTTTCGTTGTAGATGGCAATGATAACGAAAAGAAGCCTGATAAGGAACTGCTTGCAGAATGGGTAACTACTAAGATTTACGATTCCACCGGCTATGCTTCTGAGCCCCTTATGTTTTATCTTGAAGCCGGCTCTACCCATACGGTTACCCTTGACGCTATCAGAGAGCCTCTCGTTCTGTCTGCACTCTCTTTTGTCCCTGTAAAGAGCGCACAGTCTTATGAGGAGTATCTTGAGGCTCATAAGGATGCAAAGGACGTAACTTCCGGTACTTGTGTTTCTGTTCAAGGTGAAGATACATATAAAACTTCTTCTAACACAATATACCAAACCAGCGACAGAACTTCCGCTTACACTGAACCTCAGGACGTATCTTGTACACTCCTTAATGAAATAGGCGGCGACAAGTGGCAGTATGTTGGTCAGTGGATTGAGTGGCAGGTTACTGTTCCCGAAACCGGCTTTTATAACATAGTAACTCGTTCTATACAGGACTTCTACTCCGGCGTTTTTGTTTCCAGAAGACTGTATATCGATGGTGAAATTCCTTTTGCTGAAGCTGCAGCTTTGCGTTTCGATTACAGCGACGTATGGCAGACCGGTGTTCTCTCCGACGGGAATACTGATTTCAAATTCTATTTGGAAAAAGACCATACGTATACAATCAGACTTGAGGTCGTTCTTGGCGAGATGGCCGGTCTTCTTAGCGACGTTGAAGTTTCTCTTAATAATATAAACTCTTACTACAGAAAGATATTGATGATTACCGGTCCCGATCCTGACGAATATCGTGACTACAGCTTTGAGCGTACTCTGCCCGAGGTTGTTAGAGGTTTGAGGACTGAGGCAGAAAATCTTTATGATATTTATGATAAGCTCGTAGCTGCTATGGGCCCTGGTGATCACTCTGTAACCCTTGAGAAAGTTGCTTACACCGTTAGCCAGATGGGTAATGATCCTTCTAAGATCGCTTCTTTGATGGATGATTTGAAAACACAAAGTGGTTCTTTGGGTACTTGGCTTACACAAACCCAGAATCAGCCCTTAAATATCGACTACTTTAGATTTATGTCTCCTGCTGATGCACTTCCCGAAGCAGAAGCCGGTTTCTTTAGAGAACTGTGGCAGGAAATTCTTAAGTTTGTGATGTCCTTCTTCACCGATTATACTTCTATTAGTAGTTCTTCCGGTGAAGGCACTGAGGAAACCGACCAAGAACATACCGTTGAGGTTTGGGTTACTACCGGTCGTGACCAGGCTTCTATTTTGAGAAATTTGGTTGACGATAAGTTTACGACTTTGTATCCCGGTATTGATATAAAAGTTAAACTGGTTGCTGCAGGTACGTTGTTGCCTTCCACCCTCGCAGGCACCGGCCCTGACGTTGCTTTGGGTAATGCACAGACGGAGGCAATCAACTACGCAATTCGTTCAGCGGTAATGGCTCTAAATGATACAACCGAATATAAGCAGGGTGATGATGTTAAAGGTTACAACTTTAATGATTTCTCTGCCTATGAAGATGACGAATATTTCAGCAAATACTATAAGGATGAAAAAGGCAATATTCTTTACACTGAAGATGGCGCTCTTGATTGGAGAGTTGATACCATTGATGAAGTAAAAGAACGTTTTGCTGAACAGGCTACCGTACCCCTTACACTTTACGGCAAGATGTATGGTATTCCTGAAAATATGTCATTCTATATGATGTTCTACAGAAAAGACATATTAGCAGAACTTGATTTGACCGTTCCTTATACCTGGGATGAGTTCTATCAGATGATTTATACCTTACAGTCCAACAAGTTGGAAATCGGTTTCCCCTCCGGTGTTACCGGCTCTACGATTTGGATGTACCAAAAGGGTATAACGATGTACGATGAAGGCAATTATGATGCCTATAAGAACAACGAAGAATATTGGAAAAAGTTAAAGGAAAGCGGCAACACATACATTAAGACTTATGTTGATGAAAACACCGGTGAGCTTGTTTCTCTTGAGGTTCCTAAAACCGACGGTATGACAATCAACCTTGATGACGAAACTGCATTGGCATGTTTTGAAGACGTTTGCCAGCTTTACACGATGTATGATTTCCCCGTAACCTATGACTTTGCAAACCGTTTCCGCTCCGGTGAAATGCCCATTGCAGTTGCTGATTATACGGCATACAACCAGCTTATAGTATTTGCGCCTGAAATTAACGGTATGTGGGAATTCGTTCCGCTGCCCGGCACTATTGATGAAAAGACCGGTATCATTAACAATACTTCTGTTGGTACCGTTACAACCATGATGATGTTGCGTTCTGTTGAAGAGCGTGGAAACGAATTTGCTACATACGTATTTATGCAGTGGTGGTCCAGCGCTGATGCACAAAGTAGCTACGGTAACGAGATGGAAGCTCTTCTCGGTCCTTCCGCAAAGCAGAACACCGCTAACATGGAAGCACTCTACTCCATGCCTTGGTCTAAGGCTGAGTATGACAGACTTTTTGCACAGTTCCAGAACATTACTTGTACTCCCGAATATCCCGGTGGTTACATAATTGCTCGTTATGCACAATTTGCGTTCTTGGGTGTTTACAATGATGATGACGAACCTGTTGAAAAGTTGCAGTCCTACATAACTACAATTAATGCAGAGCTTTCAAGAAAGAGGCAAGAGTTTGATCTGCCTATAGCTGAAGATTATCCTCTGGATGATTAAGGCGATACTTTTCATTAAATTATTCAAGGAGATGTAATATGGAACAAAAGACAATTTCTGAGCAGCCTGTGCTTAGAAGAGACAAATCAAAGCTCCAGTGGACTTGGATAGAAATGAAAAAGTATAAAGTAGCATATCTTATGATTGCTCCGTTCTTCCTTCTTTTCTTCACATTCACTGTAGTTCCCGTTATCCTTTCCGTGGTTCTCAGTTTTACTACGTTCAACATGCTTGAGTGGCCGGATCTTGTTTGGTTTGATAACTATATCAGACTTTTCCTCGATGACGATATTTTCCTTTTATCTATTAAAAATACGTTCATTTTTGCATGCATAACCGGCCCCGTATCTTATTTGTTATCTTTGTTTATCGCATGGTTTATAAATGAGCTTAAGCCTAAGCTTAGAGCATTTGTAACCCTTATATTCTATGCACCTTCCATAGCAGGTAACGTATACCTCATTTGGACGTTGCTGTTCTCCGGCGACCAATACGGTCTTGTTAACTCCTGGCTTATGCAGTTAGGCTTTATCAATTCCCCTGTGCTTTGGTTCCAGGATACTGATTACATATTCCCGTTGGTAATTGTAGTTGCTCTTTGGACCAGCTTGGGTACTTCGTTCCTTACGTTTATCGCAGGTTTCCAGGTTGTTGATAAGTCTTTGTACGAAGCAGGTGCGGTTGACGGTATTAAGCATCGTTTCCAGGAACTTTGGTATATCACCCTTCCTACTATGAAGCCTCAGCTTATGCTCGGTGCTATCTTGGCGATAACCAACTCCTTTGGCTTCGGCGCCGTTATAACTGCGCTTGTAGGTTTCCCCAGCCCTGACTATTGTGTGCATACCATAATGCACCATCTCCAGGACTACGGTGGATCACGTTTTGAAATGGGTTATGCATCTGCAATTGCAACCATCTTGTTCCTCATGATGGTTGGTGCAAACGCCCTCGTTACCAAAATGTTGAGAAAGGTGGGTACATAAGAAATATGGCTAAGAAATTAACCAGAGCGCAAAAGAAGGGCGACAAACCTAAGCGTTTAAATCGCTCTGCCGGCGGCGATGCAGGTATATTTTTCTTCCTCGCTTTGTTCGGCGTTGTAATGATTTTCCCTATGATTTATGCCATTTCACAGTCCCTCAAGCCTCTTGATGAGCTGTGGCGGTTCCCGCCCAGAGTGTTTGTTGAACATCCCACCGGCAAAAACTATACCGACTTGTTCAGAATGTTGGGTGACGCTTGGGTACCTTTTTCACGCTACATATTTAATACCGTGTTTATTTCAGTAGTCGGTACCGCAGGCAACGTACTGTTCTCCTCTCTTGCGGCATACGCCTTGGCGAAGATAGCTTTCCCCGGTAGAAAATTCTTCTTTAAGATAGTTGTTTATTCCTTGATGTTTAACTCTACAGTTACAGGTATAACCAACTTTATAACAATGTCTATCTTCGGTATGATCGATACCTATTGGGCGCTTATAGTTCCTGCATGGTGTACAACGTATGGCTTGTACTTGATGAAGCAGTTTATGGAAACATCCGTATCTGACCCCGTTCTTGAGTCTGCCCGTCTTGAAGGTGCCAGCGAAATGAGAATTTTCTGGACCATTGCAATGCCCATGGTTAAGCCTGCGTGGGTTACCTTGATTATATTTGCATTCAATGGTTTGTGGAACAGTGGTACAAGTACCTACATTTATAGCGAACAGCTTAAAACTTTTAACTACGCTATAAGCCAGGTTGTTTCTGCAGGTATAGCGAGAGCAGGTGCTTCCGCTGCATCTACTGTTGTTACCATGATAGTTCCTATTATCGTATTTATCATTACTCAAAGTAATGTAATTCAAACAATGTCTACTTCCGGTATGAAGGACTAAAATAAGGAGGATAACATGAAAAAACGATTAATTAAATTCATTTCCATTTCGTTTTGCTTTGTTATGCTTCTCGGTTGCATATCGGCAAGTGCGATTGTTCCGTATACCACTTATACTTATGACGTAAACGGTAAGATGGTTCAAAGTCCCCATGCGTATGTATCTTCAACTCTTATTACAGCCAATTCCGTTCTTAAGCAGTTTGAAGCAGGTGCAAATGAGAATGCAAGCAGCATGTACACTTCCGACCAATTGGCATTTGGCGCAATTGAGGATATTTGTACAGACAACGAAAATAACGTTTATATCTCCGACTCTATAAAGAACAACATTAAAGTTCTTGATGAGAATTATGCACTTAAGTTCATTATTAGCGATTTCGTAAATGATGAAGGCGTTGCCGATTCTTTGTCAGGCCCTACCGGTCTGTATGTTTCCGATACTGAAGTGTATGTAGCCGATACTAAGAATAAGCGTATCGTTATTTTTGATAAGCTCGGTAATTTTGTTTGCATCGTTCCCGAACCTTCCAGTGACGTAATGCCCGAGAATAGCATTTACACACCTATCGCAGTAGCTGCTGACCAAGCCGGTCGTGTTTATGTAGTTTCTCAAAGTACAAACTACGGCGTTATTTCCCTTAACCGTGATGGTTCATTCAATAACTTTATAGGTCCTCAGAAAGTTTCCTATAACGCTTTTACAATTCTGTGGCGTTCCTTGTTCCTTTCAGAAGAACAAATTGCTGCAGGTGAAAAGTTCGTTCCTACAGAGTATAACAATATCACGATCGACTCTGAAGGCTTCTTGTATGTTACTACTTCTTCCATTGACGCAGCTGAACAGCAGAACGCAATTACTAACCGTGATAAATCTGCTGACTATGCTCCCGTTAAAAAGCTGAATCCTAACGGTAGTGACGTTATGAGAAGAAATGGCTTTTATCCTCCTTCCGGTGAGGTTGACGTTAATGTTATCGCAACTGCAGAAAACACCGTGACCGGCGCTTCTGTAATAGTTGACGTAGCCCTTGGGCCCTCCGGTATGTGGAGTATAATCGACCAAAAGCGTAGCCGTATATTCACTTATGATAATAACGGCAACTTGCTGTTCGCCTTTGGTGATAAAGGTGAACAAATAGGGCAGGGTACAACGTTTAACGCTATCGCCTACCAGGGTTCTAAGATTCTTGTGCTTAGCGACCTTAATATTATAACTGTTTACGAAAGAACCGAATACGGCGATCTCGTTGCAGCTGCTCTTCAGAACACTTTGGATCAGAATTACGATTTATCTGTAGAGTATTACAAGACCATACTTCAGCACAATAACAATTACGATAGTGCTTACATAGGCATTGCCCAAAGTTTGTATCGTGATGGTGATTATGAAGAATCCATGAAGTATTGTAAGCTTGCTTATGATACCGAAAACTACTCTATTGCTTATGCAGCTTTACGTAAGCAATGGATTGAAAAGTGGGTATATCTTATCCCTGTTGTTGTAGTTGTTGCACTTGTTCTTCTTAGCAAGTGTATGAAATATATAACTAAGGTCAACAAAAAGGGTCTTGTTTACAAAGAAAAGAGAACTCTTAAGGAAGAAGTTTTTTATGCTTTCCATATCCTAACCCATCCTTTCGATGGTTTCTGGGATTTGAAACATGAAAAGCGTGGTTCTATAAAGGGTGCTACAACTATCCTCGGTATTACTGTTGTTGCTTTTGTGTATCAAGCAATGGGTAAAGGCTACCTTTATAATCCTTATAATGAAGAATCCAGTATCTTCATGTCTATTCTTTCAGTGTTAATGCCCGTTGCGCTTTGGGTTGCTGCTAACTGGTGCTTGACCACGCTGTTCGAGGGTGAAGGTAGCTTGAAGGATGTGTATATCACTACCTGTTATGCACTTCTTCCTCTTCCCTTGACGATTATACCTTCAGTTTTGCTTTCAAATGTTACCATCCTTGACGAGCAAGGTTTGGTTAATCTTTTGACCTCTTTTGGTTTCGTTTGGGCTTTGATGCTTCTGTTCTTCGGCGTAATGGTAATTCACGACTATGCGCTTTTCAAGAATTTGATAACGATAGTAGGTAGTATAGTTGGTATGGCATTTATTATGTTCATCGGCATACTGTTTACTAGCCTTGTTCAAAAAATAGCTTCTTTCGTCTATACTATTTTCGTAGAATTGAAGCTTAGAGGCACAACTGAAGAGATCGGTGAATTCTTCACCAAACCCCTTAATGCTATTCTTACGGTAGTTATAGTTGTTGCAGTGATAGCTATATTCGTATTTGCAAATAAGGGTATAAAAAAGCTTAAAGATACTTATGGAAAGGCAGGTAGATAATTTTATGAAGATGAATAAATTATTATCAGTTATTGCCTTGTTCGTAGTATTGGCTTTGTGTATCCCTTGTTGTGGTTTTATTACCGTTTTTGCTGAAGAAGAAGGTGAAGCGGTTGATAAATGGGATAAGCTTGAAGCGGCTTATATGATTGCTCCTTACGCAAGCATTGTAGAGCGCATATACGCTGACGGACCTACCGCTGATGTTATTAATGGTGGCATACCTTCCATGAAGTTTGTGTATGCTCACAATGATGCTGACGGTACACCTGCTTATGCGTTATATGTTGATGATTTAACGGGTGAGCTTATTTGCCTTAAACTCGTTGATGCTGATGGCGACAAAAAGCCCGATTTGCATCCCGATTATGCGGACAAAACGATTTTAGACTTAAAGGGCAATGAAGTTACGGCTATTTATGACTTCTGTGGTCAGTGGTCTACCAACCCCTACGCTATAGGCAGTATTACAGCAGCTACATCTATCAAGGCACAGCTTTATTCTCAGCTTATAATCGATTACACTCAAAACGGTGTTGCTGATAAGTATTATAGCTTTGAAGAGTCCGCATTGTTCGATCAGATTAAGATTTCCGGCATAAAGAACGGTGCCAGAGTTGAATACGCTGTTGGTGAACAGGCAGTTAAGCGTATACTTCCTTTCTTCATTACCGAAGAAAAGTATTTGGCTTTGATGGAAAAAGTTGACGCTCAGTTGCTCATTGATTATCCCGATAATTTTGATTTCTATTCTGAAAGAGCTAAGGCTCCTTACAGACCTATAAGCAAAGATGACCTTTCCGGCGAACCCGATTATGTTGTAAATGCAGTTAATAGGTTGGGCACATGCTATCTTTACGACGTAAAGACCGGTCAAGGTAAAGTAATGGATGATATCGAAGAATGGGTAAAGAAAGTCGGCTACACTGCTGAGCAGTTGGACGAAGACCATGCAGAAACCGGTTATACCGTTGCAACCGAAGCTCCTGCTTCCTTCAAGCTTGCTATTGAATATACCTTTGATAAATATGGTATGGTTGTTCGTTGTTCTGCAGGTAATATCCGTTTCGACTCCTCGTCTTTCCAGCTTAATGACGTATATCTTCTTCCTTATGCAGGTGCTGGTAACATAAACAACTCTGGTTTTGCTCTTTATCCCGATGGCTCCGGTGCTATCATTGATTTTAAAGATGCAAAATCTCAAACATTTACCTTAGTAACTACTGCATACGGTCAGGATTATTCTTTCTCTACCATTTCCGGTTCCAACAACGAAGTTGCAAGGCTTCCTGTTTTCGGCATGACTGAAGTTGTCGCTGCAGAAGACGGAACAGAAAAGGCAAGAGGCTACTTGGCTTACGTTGAAGAGGGTGAATCTTTAGCAGACATTTCAGTTAACTGTGCTGCAAACTCTCATCCTTATTTGCAGGCTTACACTAAGTTTAACCCTCGTCCTACCGACCAATATAGTCTTGGTGGTAGTGGTTCCGGCGGTTCTACAATGTGGACTGTTGAAGCAAAACGTAAATATACAAGAAACTATAAGGTTAGAATCTTTATCCTTGATGAAAAGGATACAAGCTATTCTTCGATGGCAAATACCTTGCGTTCTTACTTGCTTGATAACGGCACCATCTCTCTTATGGAAGCAGACGATAAAGCTGATATTCCTCTTGTAATTGAAACGTTGGGTGCTATTGAAACAACCGCGCGCATTCTTGGTGTTCCTTACTCCAAGATGAAAGCATTAACCACCTTTGACGATATCAAGACAAGTATCATTGATATGCTTCAGGGCGATAGTGTTGGTCGCAAGATTAATAATATCGTTGTTAAGCTTAACGGTTGGTTGGATGGCGGTCTTGATTATAACGTTCCTTCCGGCGTTGACGTAGAAAAAGTTCTTGGTGGCGATGATTCGTTTAAAGACTTGATTTCCTATGCTCATGATAAAGGCGTTACTGTTTATCCCGATTTTGACTTTACCCTTTCCAGAGCAGACGAAATGTTTGACGGTTTTGACGCAGATAAGGATCTTGCTCGTACAATTGATGACAGAAAAGCTTTCATGAAGGCTTATAACCCCGTATATCAATCTTACGATTACAGCGGCCTTGGCGTTATTTCTACAAACAAGATGATGGGCTTTTACGATTCTACCTATTCTGAGTACAAAGAGTACGGTGTTAACGCTATTTCAGTTTCTACTTTAGGTCAGTATCTTAATTCTGACTTTAACGAAGATGATCCTCTTAATAGAGAAGACTCCAAGGTTCTCGTTGACAGACTTCTTAAGAAAGTCAGCGAGCAAAACGAAAACGTACTTCTTACCGGTGGTAATATTTTTGCTGTAAAGTACGCCGACCTTATTCTTGAAGTTCCTCTTGAAGACTCTTTGTTGAGAAACACCTCTACTGAGATACCTTTCTATAGCATGGTTCTTCACGGCTCTGTTGAGTATGCAGGTACAGCTTTGAACCTGGCAGGCGACTATCAGTCCTCTGTTTTGAAGACTATAGAATGTGGCGCAGTTCCTTACTTTATCGTTGCAGTTCAGAATACATCCGATCTTAAGAATGATGAGTCTTATTCCAAGTATTACTCTGTAAGATACAGCATTTGGCTTGAGGATATATACAATACTTATCACGAGATTAACGATGTACTTAGCAATGTTAAATATAATTGTATAGTTAAGCACGAGTTCCTCGATGATTACTATAACGTTGCACGCGTAACTTATGACAATGGATATTCAATTGTTATTAATTACAGCGATTCCGATTTTGTATTCCATGATAATGGAACCCATACGGTAAAAGCGACGGATATTTTAACATTCGCTCCGTCTAATGAAGGATAAGGAGGGCCGGATAATAATGAAAAACAGAATCACAGTTGCATCTTTAAGCAGCCCGGCTAAGCGTCGTAAATCGAAATCCTTGGAAAAGAGCAGATCAAGGATGGGGTATGTGTTTGTATTGCCTTTCATTTTGGGCTTTGCATTCATATATCTTCCGATGATAATTGAGTCTTTACGTATAAGCTTTAGCAGAATCGATGCTACATCTCAGCCCGTTACGTACAATTTTGTTGGTTTTCAGAACTATATTGATGCGTTTATCGGTGAAGATGTTAGATTTTTGCAAGAGCTTGGTACCAACCTCCTCGACTTGCTCTTGGACGTTCCCGCTATAGTAATTTTCTCGCTCTTCCTTGCTATTATTCTTAATCAAAAGATGCGTGGCAGAGCAGTATTCAGAGCTATATTCTTTATACCTGTTATCGTTTCGACCGGTATAATTGAGTATATTGACATCGCAGCAAACACAATGACCGAGAGCATGGGTTCAATTTCTTCCGGTGAGGAAGGAGGCCAAGCTGCTTCTGCAGGCGCAGAAATTATTAACCAGATTGACGTTCAGCGTTTCTTCGCAAATATGGCAGTAGGCGAAGGCCTTGTTACCTACGTTACCGGTCTTGTTAATGACGTTTATGGCATCATCAATCGTTCCGGTGTACAAATGCTGATATTCCTTGCAGGTTTGCAGTCTATTGCTCCCGCAATTTACGAATCTGCATATATCGAGGGCGCATCTTCTTGGGAAACCTTCTGGAAGATTACTTTCCCTATGATCAGCCCTATGATTCTTGTAAATGCAATTTATACCATAATCGATGCGTTTACTACCGAATCTAATAACGTAATGAAATATATAACCGAGATTAATGAGACCTCCGGTACCACTAATCTTTCGTTGGCGATGTCAATGTCGTGGATGTATTTCATCGTAATTCTGTTGATAATAGGTGCTGTTGCCGGTATTATTTCCGCATATGTATTCTATCAACGTAGAGACTAAGAAAGGGGGAAGTTATTAATGGGAGCTTTTGACAGACCTACTTATTCTAAGAATAAAGTTAAATTGGACGAAAACGTTACCGGTTGGACTCGCTTTAGATATAAGTATCTTACCCTTTTCGCAGCAAAAAAGTTTTTGTGGGCACTGTTTAGATATGCATTCCTTATTGGTATTTCATATGTAATACTGTTCCCTTATTATTCAAAAATATCTACCTCTTTGATGTCCGGTGAAGATTTCGTTGACGTTACCGTTAAGCTTGTACCTAAGTATCCTACTTTTGATACTTACAAGATGATTTTAAACGAAACCTCTTTCTGGCAGGCAACGCTTAATACAGGTCTTGTGTCCTTGTTCTGCGGTGTCGTACAAATGCTTATGTGTTCTCTTGTAGGCTACGGTTTTTCCAAGTTTAACTTCAAAGGTAAGTCTTTGCTGTTCTTGTTTGTAATCGTTACTCTTGTAATTCCTCACAAGACGATGCAGTCTACAATGAGATTCTTCTTCCAAGACTTTAAGATTTGGGGCATTCCTTTGGGCATAAACCTTTTGAATCCTGAATCCGATTCCGTATTTGCTACCAACTGGCCTATTGCACTTCTTTCTTTCGGTGCAATTGGCTACAGAAACGGTTTGTATATCTTCATGATGCGTCAGTTCTATAAAGGTGTTCCCGATGAACTTGAAGAAGCTGCGTACGTTGACGGCGCAGGCACCATGAGGACGTTTTGGAATATAATCGTTCCCATGTCCGTACCTATGATGGTAACTATATTCATCTTTACCTTCTCTTGGCAGTGGACTGACAGATTCTATACCAAGATGCTTTATGCAAATTCCGACTATGTGTTCTATAATCAAATCCTTGATGAAGTGCAAAAAACTTCTACCGCGTTGCGTTGGTTTGAAGATTATGCACAGGTTGCTAACAATTATGCATTGGCAATCCAGAACGCAGTTGGTATACTTATACTGATACCTCTTGTAATTCTGTTCCTTTTCGGTCAGAAGAAGCTTGTTCAAGGTATCGAACGTACCGGTGTTACCGGCTAATACTTATACCAAGTATAGAAAACAAGGCAACCGTTATGTTGCCTTGTTTTTTCTTGGTTGTTGTGCGTAAAACAAATAGGGAAAAAACTATAAAATTGTTTGTTTTTTATGTTGACATAAAAAAATATCTATGATAACATATGTTCAACGAATATCTTTAAGCACGGTACAGAGCTATCGGCAAGATTATATATTTTTGACACAGAAATTGTGTCTGCTTTTTTGTGTCTTGCCATATGTGGCGAGATTTTTTTATGAAAGGAGATAGGTGTTATGTCTTATGTCAATGGTAATAAAGATGTTAATATCATTGATGTTTCTGCAGTCCTTTCAAAAGTTTCTGCAGGCGAGCTTTTCGCCCCTTATTCTAAATATGTTGTTTTTCCCGGCTTTTGCGATGTGCATGTGCATTTTCGTCAGCCGGGCTTTTCTTATAAAGAAACTATAAGCAGCGGTTGTGATGCTGCTTCGCGTGGTGGTTATACTGCGGTTTGCACGATGCCCAATCTTATTCCGGTACCCGACAATATAGATAATTTACAATTGCAACTTGACATAATCAGCAAAGATGCAAAGATCAACGTTTTTCCTTATGCCGCTATAACGGTTGGGGAACTGGGGAACGAACTCAGCGATTTTGATGGGTTATCTCCCAAAGCCGTTGCTTTCTCAGATGATGGTCGTGGTGTTCAGAATAGCGACGTTATGAAAGCTGCTATGCTGGCAGCAAAGAGAAATAATAAAATTATAGTTGCACATTGTGAAGATAATTCTTTGCTTAAAGGTGGATACATCCATGATGGTGAATATGCAAAATTGCATAATCATAAAGGTATTTGTAGTGAAAGCGAATTTTTACCTATCAAAAGAGATATAGAGTTAGTAAAAGAAACAGGTTGTTCATATCACGTGTGCCATATATCTACAAAAGAAAGTGTTGATCTGATAAGAAAAGCTAAAAATGAAGGCGTCGATATTACTTGCGAAACCGCCCCGCACTATTTGATTCTTGATGATATGTGCTTGCAAGAGGACGGAAGATTCAAAATGAATCCGCCTTTACGTTCTGCCAAGGATAGAGAAGCGTTGATTGAGGGGCTTTTGGATGGCACGATAGATATGATTGCTACGGATCACGCCCCACATTCTTTAGAGGAAAAAGCAAAAGGACTTGAAAAAAGTGCCTTCGGCATCGTCGGATTGGAAACTGCGTTTCCGCTTATATATACAAATTTTATAAAAACGGGGCTTATAAGTCTTGAACGTGCCATAGAGCTTTTCGCAATAAATCCCAGAAGACGATTTGGAATATCTATGAAAGATGAATGCACCGTTTGGGATCTTAATGCTTCATTTACGGTTGACTCTGCAAAGTTTTTATCCAAAGGTAAAGCAACCCCCTTTGAAGGCGAAAGGCTTTTCGGTGAATGTGTTGCAACGATTTGCAACGGAACTATTGTGTATAATAACGGTCTGTAAGTAGGAGGTATTCTCATGGCTAAAAGAACAGATATAAAAAAGATATTGATTATCGGTTCAGGTCCGATAGTAATAGGTCAAGCTGCGGAGTTTGATTATGCCGGAACACAAGCATGTTTGGCGTTAAAGGAAGAAGGATACGAGGTTGTACTTTGTAACTCTAACCCTGCTACGATAATGACCGATACGACCATTGCTGATAAGGTTTATATGGAGCCGTTGTCTCTGGAGTACATTGCAAAAATATTAAGATATGAAAGACCTGATGCTATTGTTCCCGGTATCGGTGGTCAAACCGGCTTAAACCTTGCAACGCAGTTAGAACGTAAGGGCGTTTTAAAGGAATGCGGCGTTGAACTTCTCGGAACGAGTAGCGCCAGCATAGAAAGGGCAGAGGATAGAGAACTTTTCAAAGAGCTTTGTGAGTCCATAGGTGAGCCTACTATACCTTCTGAAATTACTTATAATTTAGATGAAGCAAAAGCAGCGGCTGAAAAGATAGGCTATCCCGTTGTTTTGCGCCCCGCTTTTACCCTTGGCGGGACCGGTGGCGGATTTGCAAACAACGAGCAGGAGCTTATAGAAATCGGCCTTAACGCTTTTAAGCTATCTCCCGTGCATCAGGTGCTTATAGAAAAAAGCGTAAAAGGATATAAGGAAATAGAGTTTGAAGTAATGCGCGATTCCAACGATACTGCTATTACTATTTGCGGTATGGAAAATATTGACCCCGTAGGCGTTCATACCGGTGACTCTATAGTCGTTGCCCCCATATTAACATTAAGCGAGCATGACCACAAAATGCTTAATGACAGTGCGATTAAAATAATACGCGAGCTCAAGATAGAAGGCGGATGTAACGTTCAGTTTGCACTTAATCCTAACAGCAGCGAATATTACTTAATAGAAGTTAATCCAAGAGTTTCCCGTTCTTCTGCATTGGCGTCTAAAGCAAGCGGATATCCTATAGCAAGGGTAACTGCTAAGATTGCCGTTGGTATGTCTTTGGAAGAAATTACAGTAGCCAATACTACTGCTGCATTTGAACCTAAGTTGGATTACATTGTTGCCAAGCTGCCCAGATTTCCGTTTGATAAGTTTGCTTCTGCTTCAAATTCTTTAGGAACTCAGATGAAGGCTACGGGCGAAGTAATGGGTATAGGCTCTACTTTAGAGGAATGTTTACTGAAATCTGTACGCTCATTGGAAATCGGTGCCTGCCATTTTCATTTGGCAAAGTTTGATTCTTATTCTGTCGAAGAATTGAAGAAATATATTGCAGAATTTAAGGATGATAATATTTTTGCCATTGCAGAGCTTTTCCGCAGGGGTGAAGCTGTTGAAACAGTTGCTAAAATTACGCTTATAACTCCTTACTTCCTTGAGTCTATTAAGAACATCATTGAACAAGAAAAGTTAATTAGAGAGAATCCTTTTAACCTTGGATGCCTTGCCGAAGCTAAAAAAACAGGATTTAGTGATAAATATATTGCAAAGCTTTGGGGAACAGACGAAACTTCGGTTTGGAATTATCGTAAAGAAAATGAGCTTTTCCCTAATTTCAAGATGGTAGACACTTGCCACACCAATGCGTATATACCGTATTTTTACTCCTCATATATGGGAGATAACGCTTCCGTTCTTACAGATAAGAAAAAGCTTATCGTTCTCGGTGCAGGTCCTATCAGAATTGGTCAAGGTGTTGAATTTGACTATTCTACTGTTCATGCCGTTACTACAATTAAACAATCCGGCTATGAGGCTATAATAATTAATAATAACCCTGAAACGGTTTCTACTGATTATACTACGGCAGACAAGCTTTATTTTGAACCCTTGACTGCAGAAGATGTAATGAACATCATCGAGTTTGAAAAACCCGAAGGCGTAATCGCTTCTTTGGGTGGACAGACAGCGATAAATCTTGCTGAGCCTCTCATGAAACGAGGCGTAAGAATCATAGGCACAGATTGCGAAGCAATAGAACGTGCAGAAAACAGAGACAGCTTTGAAAAAATATTGAAGGAATTGAACATTCCTCAACCTAAAGGCAAGGCTGTAACGAAAATAGAAGATGGTATAAATGCCGCAGCAGAAATTGGATATCCCGTGCTTGTTCGTCCCAGTTTCGTTTTAGGTGGCAGAGCGATGCAGATTGTCGGCAACGAAGAGCAATTGCGTCACTATTTAAAAACTGCAGTTGAAATTGACGAGGACAAGCCCGTACTTGTTGACAAATATCTGGAAGGTAAAGAGGTTGAGGTTGATGCTATTTGCGACGGTACAGATGTGTTTGTTCCCGGTATTATGGAGCTTGTAGAGCGTACCGGCGTTCACAGCGGTGACTCTATCAGCGTATATCCCACCTTTAGTATCTCAGATAAGGTTAAGGGAATAATTCTGCAGTATGCAAAAAAATTGGGGCTTGGTATAGGTATAATCGGTCTTTACAACATTCAGTTTATTGTTGATAAAGATGACAACGTTTACATTATTGAGGTTAACCCCAGGTCTTCCAGAACAGTTCCGTTCCTTTCCAAATCAACGGGCTATAACCTTGCTGATATAGCAACCGAGGTTATAATGGGCAAGAGCTTGAAGGAGCAGGGAATATTTGGTATATACCCCGATGAAAAACAGCGTTGGTATGTTAAGGTTCCCGTATTTTCCTTTAATAAAATTCGTGGACTGGATGCATATCTCTCTCCCGAAATGAAGTCAACCGGTGAGGCCATAGGCTACGATAACAAGCTTAACAGAGCGCTTTATAAAGCTTTGCAGGCATCCGGTATGCATTTGCAGAACTACGGTACCGTATTTGCAACGATTTGTGATAAGGATAAAGAAGAAGCTCTTCCTTTAATACGTAGATTTTATAATCTCGGTTTTAATATTCAAGCTACAGAAGGTACAGCTAAGTTCTTAAAAGCTAACGGTATCCGCACTCACGTACTTAAAAAGATCGGAGATGGTAGTAGTGAAATCCCCGATGCTTTGCGTCAAGGACATATTGCATACGTAATAAATACGAGAGACTTGGGAACAAACGGTAATGTTAGCGATGGTTATGAAATAAGACGTGCTGCTATCGAAAACAACGTTACAATTTTCACGGCGCTTGACACTGTGCGTGTATTGCTGGACGTTCTTGAAGAAACCACCCTTTGCATATCTACTATTGATTCTTGAGGTTCTATATGAAACAAAGCATTTTAAATATTACAGAAAACCGAATGATTGCACCTTCGGTGTATGTAATGAAACTAAAAGGTGATGTTAGCGATATCACCGCCCCCGGTCAGTTTGTAAATATTAAGTTAGATGGCTTGTTTTTAAGACGCCCTATTTCTGTGTGCGACGTTGAAGATGACACGTTAACTTTAATTTACAAAGTTGTTGGCAAAGGTACCGAAGCTATGAGCGAGATGGCAGACGGAAACTTGGACGTTCTTGTCGGCTTAGGCAATGGATATGATTTGTCTGTTGCAGGAACTGCTCCGTTGCTGATTGGCGGTGGTGTTGGTGTTCCGCCTCTTTATATGCTGGCCAAACGCCTCATTGCAAACAACTTAATACCTACGGTTATTCTTGGCTTTAATAAAAAAGAAGAAGTTTTCTATAAAGAAGAATTTGAAGCCTTGGGATGCAAGGTTATCGTTACCACGGTTGACGGTAGTTTTGGCGTAAAAGGCTTTGTAACCGACGCTATGGCGGAACTTGATTATAGCTATATATACACCTGTGGCCCCGAACCAATGCTTAAGGCGGTTTACCGTTGCTCAAAAACAAGCGGTCAATTCAGCTTTGAAGAGCGTATGGGATGTGGATTTGGTGCGTGTATGGGGTGCTCGTGTAAAACTTTATACGGTAATAAACGTATATGCCGTGACGGTCCCGTTTTGGAAAAGGAGGAAATTATATGGGCAGATTAAGTGTTTCTCTTTGCGGAATTGAGCTTGATAATCCCGTTATTCCTGCAAGCGGTACTTTTGGTTATGGTTACGAATTTGCCGATTTATATGATATTAACCTTTTGGGCACCTTTTCCTTTAAGGGGACTACAAAAGAGCCGCGTTTTGGTAATCCTACGCCGAGGATAGCTGAATGCACTGCTGGTATGATCAACGCTGTGGGTTTACAAAATCCGGGCGTGCATAAGGTTATAGAAGAAGAATTGCCACGTCTTAGCGCTTGCTTTAACAAAAAGGTTATGGCCAATGTAAGCGGTTTTTCTTTGGAAGAATATGCCTACACTTGTGAAATGCTTGATTCTTGTGATCAAATAGGCTGGTTTGAGGTTAACGTAAGTTGCCCAAACGTACACGGAGGGGGCATGAGTTTCGGAACAGATCCTAATGCGGCGGCAGAGGTAACAAAAGCAGTTAAGGCTGTTACAACAAAGCCAATCATCGTAAAACTTTCTCCCAACGTAACCGATATTGTCAGCATCGCTAAAGCGTGCGAGGACGCCGGTGCAGACGGTATAAGCTTAATCAACACGATGCTTGGTATGAGAATTAGTTTAAAAACTAAGCGCCCGATTATAGCCAATACCATGGGCGGCTTTTCGGGCAGCGCAATCTTTCCCGTTGCTTTGCGCATGGTATATCAAGTGTCTAAAGCGGTAAAAATCCCCGTTGTTGGGATGGGTGGCGTTTCTTCCGCGGAGGATGTTATAGAGATGATGCTTGCAGGTGCTACAGCTGTAGAGATCGGTGCCGCAAATTTGATTGATCCTTATATATGCAGAGATATAGTTAACGATCTTCCGTCCGTAGCTGATAAATACGGAATAACTAATTTGTGTGATATTATTGGAGGTGCTCACTAATGGGTAAAGACGTAATAGTTGCTTGTGATTTTGCAAGCGCAGAACAAGTTTTTGAATTTCTTGATAAGTTTGGTGATAGAAAACCTTTTGTAAAAATAGGTATGGAGCTTTTTTACGGCGCAGGCCCCGATATAGTTAAGGGAATCAAAGCACGTGGACATAAAATCTTTTTGGATTTGAAGCTTCACGATATTCCCAATACCGTTAAAAAGTCTATGGCTGTATTGTCCAAGTTGGACGTTGATATGTGCAATTTACATGCAGCAGGCACCAAGGCTATGATGGAAGCTGCAATTGAGGGATTAACCCGTCCCGATGGCTCAAGACCTCTGCTTATTGCAGTAACGCAACTTACTTCCACCGATCAGCAAAGCCTTGAAAACGATTTGTTGATAAAAGAGCCTATTGATAAGGTTGTTATGCATTATGCCGAAAACGCTAAGCTTTCGGGTTTGGATGGCGTTGTTTGCTCTCCTTTGGAAGCAAAAAAGGTTCACGAAACTTGCGGCGACAGTTTCTTAACGGTTACTCCCGGTGTGAGGTTTGCTGATGGTAATATCGGTGACCAAAAGCGTGTTATGACGCCTGCGCAAGCGAAGATTGAAGGTTCTGACTACATTGTTGTCGGTAGACCTATTACCGCCGCTGAAGATCCTGTAGCTGCATATAACAGATGTGTTGCTGATTTTGTTGATTAATTGGAGGATATTATGAAGAATATAATCGCAAAAGACTTATTGTCCATTAAGGCTGTTTTTCTCAGCCCCGATAAACCCTTTACCTGGGCAAGCGGAATCAAAAGTCCTATTTACTGTGACAATAGATTGACCCTTACTGCTCCCGCAGTAAGAAACGATATAGAAAACGGTCTTGCTGAGTTGATTAAGGAAAATTACCCCGAAGCCGAGGTTCTAATGGGTACATCAACTGCCGGTATAGCCCATGCTGCAATAACCGGTCATTTGCTTGATATGCCTATGGGATATGTACGTTCCGGCGCTAAAGATCACGGCAGAGGCAATCAGATCGAGGGTAAGCTTGAAAAAGGTCAAAAAGTAGTTGTTGTTGAGGATTTGATTTCTACCGGCGGCAGCGTTATTGAAGTTGTAAACGCTTTAAGAGAAGCAGGTGCCGAGGTTTTGGGTATAGTAAGTATATTTACTTACGGAATGAAAAAGGGTCTTGACAGAATGGCAGAAGCTAATGTTAAGAACATTTCTTTAACAGATTTTGATACCGTGGTCGAGGTTGCAGCAAAAGAAGGATATATTAAATCTGAAGACGTAGCACGTCTTATCGCTTTTAGAAATAATCCTTCCGATGAAAGCTGGATAGGCTAATTCTATAAAGAAAGTGTAAAACTTATGAGAAGTTTAATTGGTATAAACGATTTTTCCGTTGAAGAGCTTGATTCCTTGATCGCCACAGCTAAGGATATCATTGCCAATCCTGCTAAATATTCTGAAATATGCAAAGGAAAAAAGCTTGCTACTTTGTTTTTTGAGCCGTCTACCAGAACAAGATTAAGCTTTGAAGCGGCTATGTACGAGCTTGGCGGAAATGTTATAGGTTTTTCAGAGCCCAACAGTTCTTCTGCAGCAAAGGGTGAAAGCGTTGCGGACACAGCAAAGGTTTTAAGCTGTTATGCCGATATTTTAGTTATGCGTCATTATAAAGAGGGCGCTCCGTACGTTGCTTCAAGAAATGCTACGGTGCCTGTTATTAACGCCGGAGACGGTGGGCATAACCATCCTACGCAAACGCTTGCGGATTTGCTTACAATATACCGTTGCAAGGGCCGTCTTAATAAAATTACTATTGGTTATTGCGGTGACCTTAAATATGGCAGAACGGTTCATTCATTGATCTCGGCTCTTTCGAGGTATACAGAAGTAAATACCGTATTAATTGCCCCTGATAAGCTTACGCTTCCCGGATATATAAGAAAAGACGTTCTGGAAAAGAACGGTATGCCTTATAAGCAGGTTTCCAGCCTTGAGGAGGCTATGCCTGAACTTGACGTTCTTTATATGACAAGACTGCAGCGTGAACGCTTTGCAAGTAATGACGAGTACGAGTGCTTAAAGAACAGCTTTATTTTAACGCCGGATAAGTTGGTAAATGCAAAAAAAGATATGTGTATACTTCATCCGTTGCCCCGTGTTAACGAAATAAGCGTAGCGGTTGACGATGACCCGAGAGCGAAATATTTTGAACAGGTGCTTAACGGAAAATATATGCGTATGGCGTTGATTTTGAAACTGTTGAAGGAAGCTGAAAATAAAGAAATGGCATGTGAGGTTGCACATCGTACCGATCTTGTATGTGACAATCCCAGATGTATAACCGCTACGGAGCAGGAGCTTCAGCACAAATTTGTTCTAACGGATGAAGCGAATAAAACGTATCGCTGTTTGTATTGCGAGACAAAATCACGCTAAGTAATATATCAGTGCCTTGACAATTCATACAATGTTATGATAAAATATCTATAGGTTTAGCCGATTCTGTGACTGACGGATAAGTGGGACACCACAAGGAAGCAGAACGGACATGGTTAGTTTGTATGCCGACCGTCTGGGCACATTTACTCCTTAGAGGGGTAAGTGCGCCCTTTCTGTTATGTTGGAGGTTTAATTGTGAAAAAAGTTGGAATAGTTATGGGGAGTGACAGCGATCTTCCTATCATAAAAAAGGCGACGGATATGTTGACCGCCTTGGAAATCCCTTTCGAAGTACACGTTTATTCAGCGCACAGAACGCCTGAGCAGGCTAAAGATTTTGCTGTTAACGCCTACGACAAAGGCTTTGGCGCAATCATTGCCGCAGCTGGTATGGCGGCACATTTAGCGGGCGCTATTGCTGCCAATACTGTATTACCGGTTATTGGCATTCCCTGTAAATCAAGCTGCTTTGACGGCATGGATGCGCTGCTTTCAACAGTGCAAATGCCTACGGGCATACCCGTTGCTACCGTTGCAGTAAACGGTGGCGCAAACGCAGCCTTGCTTGCTGCACAGATTTTAGCGGTTGATGATAAGGGGTTGCACGATCGTCTTGTGGAAAAAAGAAATGCTGATGCGGCGGTCGTTTTGTCTAAGGATGAAGCTGTTGCTGCTGAATTCAATAAGTAAGTAAGATAATTTACGGAGGTAAAAATGGGTGGCTTTTTTGGTGCCGTATGTAAAGAAAGCGCAATAATGGACGTTTTCTTTGGTACGGACTATCATTCTCATTTAGGAACAAAACGCGGCGGTATGGCCGCATTTGACGATAAAATCGGTTTACAAAGAGAAATACATAATATACAAAACTCGCCGTTCAGAACTAAATTTGAAGACGTTTTTGATGAAATGAAAGGACGCTCTGCCATAGGTTGTATTAGTGATACCGATCCTCAACCGTTGTTGATTCGTTCTAATATCGGAACCTATGCAATTAGTATAGTTGGTGTGATTAATAATGCCGAAGCGCTTATTAATCAATACTTGTCTTTTAGCGGCGGGCATTTTGGAGCTATGACCGGCGGCAGAATAAATACGGTTGAGCTGGTTGCTGCACTGATAAATCAAAAAAGCAATTTTATTGAAGGCATAAGGTTTGCACAAAAGGCCATAGAAGGTACTGCCTCTATTTTGATTTTAAAAGACGATGGCTCTATTATCGCTGCAAGGGATAGGCTTGGCAGAATACCGGTTATTGTTGGCAAAAACGATAACGGTTATTGTGTATCTTTTGAATCTTTTGCTTGCCAAAAGTTAGATTATCGTATAGAGCGAGAGCTTGGCCCCGGTGAAATAGTAGAATTGACCTGTAACGGGTTAAAGCAACTTTCTCCTCCCGGTGAAGAAATGCGTGTTTGTGCTTTCTTGTGGTCGTATTATGGATATTCTACTTCAAGCTATGAGGGTATTAATGTCGAGTTGATGCGTTATCGCAATGGTGAGATAATGGCAAAGCAAGATATGGAAAACGGCAATTGCGATGACATCGATTATGTTGGAGGTGTACCGGATTCAGGCACTCCTCATGCTATCGGTTATGCAAATCAAAGCAGAATCCCTTTTGCAAGACCCTTTATTAAATATACTCCTACCTGGCCAAGAAGCTTTATGCCATCCAATCAAAAGGATAGGGATAAGGTAGCTAAAATGAAGCAAATTCCTGTCCACGATTTAATAGTTGATAAAAATCTTCTTTTTGTGGATGACTCTATAGTGAGAGGGACCCAGCTTAAAGAAACCGTTGATTTTCTTTACGATAACGGCGCAAAAACCGTCCATATGCGTTCAGCTTGCCCCCCTATAATGTATGGATGTAAATATCTTAATTTTTCACGCTCTGTAGACGAGATGGAGCTTATTGCAAGACGTGTTGTTTATGAGCTTGAAGGTGAAGAGGGTAGCAAACATTTGGAAGAATATAGCGACGCTTCCACCGAGAGAGGTAAAATGCTCAGAGAGGCGATAGCTAAAAAATTCAACTTTGCATCTTTAGAGTTTCAGTCTCTTAAAGGTGTTTGCGAAGCGATAGGGATAGAACCCTGTAAATTATGTACATATTGTTGGAACGGAAAGGAATAGAATTATGAATTTACAATCTAAGTCTGATAGCTACGCAGCTGCCGGTGTTGATATTACTGCCGGTTATAAAGCTGTCGAATTGATGAAACAGCATATAGCTAAAACCATAACTAAGGGAGTATGTTCCGACGTCGGCGGCTTTGGTGGCTTGTTTGAGCTTGATCTGGAAGGTATACGTAAACCCGTGTTAGTCAGCGGTACCGATGGTGTTGGCACAAAGCTTAAAATTGCTTTTATTATGGATAAACACGACACCGTAGGTATTGATTGCGTTGCAATGTGTGTTAACGATATCATTTGCAGTGGCGCTAAGCCTTTGTTTTTCCTTGATTATATCGCTTGCGGAAAGAACATTCCCGAACGTATAGCTGATATAGTAAAGGGCGTTTGTGATGGTTGCGTTCAATCCGGCGCTGCTCTTATTGGTGGTGAAACCGCAGAAATGCCCGGATTTTATCCTGTTGATGAGTATGATCTTGCAGGTTATTGCACAGGTGTTGTTGATAAGGACAAGATCATAGATAATAAAAAAATGGCAAGCGGAGACGTTATAATAGCATTGCCTTCAAGCGGCGTTCATTCTAACGGCTTCTCTCTCGTTAGAAAAGTATTTGACGTTGAAAATAAGGATATAAAATCTAACGTAGCTGAACTTTCCGGCTCTATCGGGGAAACGCTCCTTACACCTACTAAAATTTATGTAAAGCCCGTTTTGGCTTTGCTTGATGCTGTTAATGTAAAGGGCATATCTCATATTACAGGCGGCGGTTTTTATGAAAACATTCCCCGCAGCATTCCCAACGGGCTTTGTGCAAAGATAGATAAATCTGCAATAAAGATTCTTCCTATTTTCGAGCTTATCGCAAAAACCGGCGGCATTAGCGAAAGAGATATGTTTAATACCTTTAACATGGGTGTTGGTATGAGCATAGTTGTTCCCAAAGATGAAGCAGATAAAGCTATTTCTGTTCTTAATGCTTGTGGCGAGTCTGCATATATTATCGGTGAAATTTGCGAAAACGATGACAAGATTATTCTGTCTTAGTAAGCGGTGCAGTGATGAACAGTAAAGTTAAAATAGCAGTTTTTGTTTCCGGCGGCGGCACAAATCTTCAAGCTTTAATTGATGCTCAGGATGCGGGTATTATCAAAAACGGTTACATTTCTTTGGTTGTATCCAACAACAGCAATGCGTATGCATTGACAAGAGCTGAGAAAGCAGGAATCTCTACAAAAGTAATTCTTAAAAGCAATTATTCTTCCCATTCGGAATTTGAGGATGCTTTGATAAACACTTTACATGAAGAAGGAATAGAGCTAATTGTTCTCGCCGGCTTTATGTCTATATTAAGCGAAAAGTTTACCAATGCCTTTGAAAAAAGAATTATTAACGTTCACCCTTCGCTCATTCCATCTTTTTGCGGAAAAGGATTTTATGGTCTTCGAGTTCATGAAGCCGCCTTGGAATATGGCGTTAAAGTAACCGGTGCCACCGTTCATTACGTTAATGAAATACCCGACGGCGGCGAAATAATCATGCAAAAAGCCGTTGCGATAAGGGCAAACGATACCGCCGAAACCTTGCAAAAAAGAGTTATGAAGTTAGCAGAGTGGAAGATACTTCCCAAAGCTACTGAAAAGGTATGTGAAAAAATTATGTCAGAAAGAGAGAAATAAAAATGAATGTTTATAAAATTAATAATCTCCCGGAATTGATTAAAGATAATGCCTACGTTGGCAGGGGTATCGTTATTGGTAAAACCCCCGACGAAACCAAAGCATGCGTTGCCTATTTTATTATGGGTAGAAGTAATAACAGCAGAAACCGCGTTTTTGTCGAACAGGGCGATGAAGTTATCATACATCCGTTTGACGAGTCTGCCGTTGAAGATCCCAGCTTGATAATTTATTCTCCGATCAGAAAATATAAGAATTACCTTATTGTTACTAACGGAAATCAAACCGATACTGTTTATGACGGACTTGCCGCAGGAAAGAGCTTTTCTGAAGCGCTTACCAGCCGTGAATTTGAGCCTGACGCCCCTAATTTTACTCCCAGAATAAGCGGAATGCTAAAGTTTGACACTTCTGATTTCTCTTACGAAATGAGTATTTTAAAGAGCGCAGACGAAAAGGGAAGCGCTTGCAATCGTTTCACCTACAGTTATGTATCTCTTCCCGGTCTTGGCCATTTCCTTCACACCTACGTTTGTGACGGCAACCCCATTCCCACGTTTTGCGGCGAGCCTGAAAGAGTTGCTATTGAAAATGATATAGATTCCTTTACCAACAGCTTGTGGAATGCACTTAATGAACAAAATAAAATTTCTCTTTACGTAAGATATATTGACCTTAAAACCGGCTCTATTGAAAACAGAATGATTAATAAGAATAAATGAGGTAAATACAATGAAAACATTTGAACTTAAATACGGCTGTAATCCTAACCAAAAACCTGCAAAAATATTTATGGCAGACGGCTCTGACCTTCCTATAGAAATTCTTAACGGCAGACCCGGTTATATAAACTTTTTAGATGCATTTAATTCTTGGCAGTTAGTATCCGAATTGAAGAAGGCGCTTGGTTTGCCTGCCGCTACGTCTTTTAAGCACGTTAGCCCTACCTCTGCGGCTGTCGGCATACCTTTGCCTGAAAAGCTTAAAAAAGCATGTTTTGTTGATGATATCCCCGGGCTTGACGATTCTCCCTTGGCATGCGCATTTGCCAGAGCAAGAGGTACAGACAGAATGTGCTCTTTTGGCGACTGGATTGCACTGTCCGACGTTTGTGACGTTACTACCGCTAACCTTATTAAGCGTGAAATGTCCGACGGCATTATCGCTCCCGGATATGAGCCCGAAGCTCTTGAGATTTTAAAGACCAAGAAAAAGGGAAATTACAATATCGTAAAAATTGACCCCAATTACGTTCCCGAAGCTTCTGAGAAAAAACAAGTTTACGGCATAACCTTTGAGCAGGGCAGAAATGACTTTAAAATAGATCCCGACCTTTTAAATAACATAGTTACTGAGAATAAAGAGTTCACCGATGAAGCAATACGTGATTTGGTTGTATCCCTGATTACTCTAAAATACACACAATCTAATTCTGTTTGCTTTGCTGTTGACGGTCAGGCCATTGGCGTAGGCGCCGGTCAGCAATCCAGAATCCATTGTACCCGTCTTGCTGCCACTAAGGCTGATACTTGGTTTTTGCGTCAGCACGATAAGGTTTTGTCCTTGCCCTTCAGACCTGAGCTTACCAGACCCGAACGAGACAACGTTATCGATGGCTATATTAACAGAAACGAAGAAGACGTTTGCGCAGAAGGCGTATGGGAACAGTATTTCACACAAAGACCTGAGCCTCTCACGGATGCTGAGATCAGAGAATATCTTGACGGTATCGACGGCGTTTCTTTGGGTTCTGACGCTTTCTTCCCCTTTGATGACAGCATTAAGCGTGCTAAAATGACGGGCGTTAAGTATATTGCTGAACCCGGTGGCTCTCTTAGAGACAACGACGTTATTGCGCGTTGCAACCAGTTTGGCATGGTAATGGCATTCACGGGAATGCGTTTGTTCCATCATTAATACGAAGAGGTGTTTTTATGAAAGTATTGGTTGTCGGCGGTGGCGGCCGCGAACATGCCATCATAAAGAAGATAAAAGAAAACCCCGAAGTTGATAATATATATGCGCTTCCCGGTAACGGTGGGATTGCCTCTGATGCTGTTTGTGTTGACATAGGTGCCAAGGATATAGATGGCATTTGTGCATTTGCAAAAGCAAATAATATCGACTATGCCATAGTTGCTCCTGACGATCCGTTGGTTTTGGGTGCTGTTAATGCGTTGGAGAACGAGGGCATTCCTTGCTTCGGTCCGAGGGCTGAAGCCGCTATTATTGAAGGCAGTAAAGTTTTTGCCAAAGACTTAATGAAAAAATATAATATTCCCACTGCAAAATATGAAGTGTTCGATAATGCAGCAGCCGCTCTTGAATATTTGAAAGATGCTCCTATTCCTACGGTTATCAAGGCTGACGGCTTGGCGTTGGGCAAGGGTGTAATTATTGCACAAACAAGGGAAGAAGCTTTTGCAGCCGTTGCTTCCGTTATGGAAGATAAGGTTTTTGGCAAAAGCGGTGACAAAATTGTAATTGAAGAATTTTTGACCGGCCCCGAAGTATCAGTTTTGGCCTTTACCGACGGTGTGGCGCTTTGCCCCATGGTTTCTTCTATGGACCATAAGCGTGCCAAAGATGGTGATAACGGATTAAATACCGGCGGTATGGGAACGGTTGCCCCTAACCCTTATTATACCGATGCTATCGCCAAGGAGTGTATGGAAACTATTTTTATGCCTACAGTAAAAGCAATGAATGCTGAAGGCAGGACTTTTAAAGGTTGTCTGTATTTTGGCTTGATGCTTACGCCTAACGGTCCCAAGGTTATTGAGTATAATTGTCGCTTTGGTGATCCTGAAACTCAGGTTGTGCTCCCATTGTTGAAAACTGATTTGCTGACCGTTATGAAGGCTGTTACAGAAGAAAAGCTTTCAACTCTTGATGTTGAGTTCTATGACGGAAGCGCATGTTGTGTTATAATGGCTTCTAATGGTTACCCGGAGAAATATGATAAGGGCTTTAAGATCACAATCCCTGCAGAGGTTGCAGACTGCGTTTACGTTGCCGGTGCAGCATTAAAGGATGATATGCTTGTAACTTCCGGCGGTAGAGTTTTGGGCGTTACTGCGACGGCTGATAAACTTGATGATGCAATTACGAAGGCATACTCTTACGTAGGTAAAATCAGTTTTGACAATGCGTATTATCGCAAGGATATTGGACGGAAAGCTCTTGAAGCGATGGAGGTATAGTTGTGGTATATAGAGTGTATGTAGAAAAAAAGCAAGGCCTTGACCATGAAGCTAAAGCTTTGCTTTCTGATTTGCGTACCCTTTTGGGTATTTCGGAGTTAACCGATATTAAGCTTTTGAATAGGTACGATGCAGAGAATATAGATCAATCGTTGTTCGATTATGCTAAGACGGCAGTATTCTCCGAACCTCAGCTTGACATTGTGTATGACGAGTTTCCTTTTACCGATACTATCTGCTTTGCTGTTGAATATCTCCCCGGTCAGTTTGATCAAAGAGCAGATTCTGCAGCACAGTGTATCCAGATAATATCCCAGGGTGACAGACCCACAATAAGAACGGCAAAGGTTTATGCTTTGTACGGCAATCTTACCGATGCTCAGGTCAGCGAAATTAAAAAGTATGTTATTAACCCTGTAGAAGCAAGAGAGGCTTCTTTATCTAAGCCTGAAACTTTGGCTATGAGTTATGAACTTCCCGAAACTGTTGCAACAATAGACGGGTTTAATTCCTTGGACAGAGAAGGTTTAAGCAAGTTTGTTTCCACCTATGGTTTGGCAATGGATGACGAAGATATTGCATTTTGCCAGAAGTATTTTATTGAAGAAGGCAGAGATCCCACAATTACAGAAATACGCATGATAGATACCTATTGGTCTGATCATTGCCGTCACACAACGTTTCTTACGGTTATTGATGACGTTAAGTTTGATGATGAGATCCTTCAAAGTGCGTACAACAGATATATAGCTGCTCGCAAAGAGCTTGGCAGAAACAAACCCATTTGCTTGATGGATATTGCTACTTTGGCAGTAAAGCACTTGAGAGCTAATGGAAAACTTGACAAGCTTGACGAATCGGAAGAGATCAATGCGTGTACTGTTAAGATAGAAGTAGAAGCTGACGGCAAAAAAGAGCCTTGGCTGTTGCTTTTTAAAAACGAAACGCATAATCACCCTACAGAAATAGAGCCTTTTGGCGGTGCAGCTACTTGTATTGGCGGCGCAATTCGTGACCCGCTTTCCGGTCGTTCTTACGTATATGGCGCAATGAGAGTAACCGGTGCCGCAGATCCTCTAAAGCCCGTAAGTGAAACTATAGAGGGAAAACTTCCTCAAAGAAAAATTGTTACCACTGCTGCCGCAGGTTATTCTTCCTACGGTAACCAGATTGGTATTTCCACCGGTATAGTTGATGAAATTTATCATCCCGGTTATGCAGCTAAAAGGATGGAAATAGGTGCAGTAATTGCGGCTGCTCCTGCCGAAAACGTTAGACGTGAACGCCCATCTGCAGGTGACGTTGTAATACTTCTTGGCGGTGCTACCGGTCGTGACGGTTGCGGTGGCGCTACAGGTTCTTCTAAGTCTCACACCTCTAAATCTTTGGAAAGCTGCGGTGCAGAGGTTCAGAAGGGCAATGCACCTGAGGAAAGAAAGCTTCAGCGTTTGTTTAGAAACCCCGTTGCTTGTCGCATGATAAAACGTTGTAATGACTTCGGCGCAGGCGGCGTTTCCGTGGCAATAGGTGAATTGGCAGACGGCCTTGCGATTAATCTGGATGCCGTCCCCAAAAAGTACGAAGGCCTTGACGGTACCGAGCTTGCAATCAGTGAATCTCAAGAGCGTATGGCTGTTGTGGTCGAGGCTAAAGACTCTGATGCATTCTTGGCATTGGCAAACACAGAAAACCTTCAGGCTACCGTTGTTGCTACGGTTACTGAAGCTCCAAGGCTTACAATGACCTGGAAAGGCAACAAGATAGTAGATATAAGCAGAGAGTTTTTGAATTCCAACGGTGCGGACAAGCACATAACGGTATCTCCTGCTGCAGCAAAGCTATGCAATAAGGATGTCAGCGGTAGTTTTGCTGACAACTATGCTGCTGTTGCTACCGATTTAAACTCTTGCTCTAAACGCGGATTGTCGGAAAGATTCGACTCTACAATAGGCGCAGGAACCGTTGTGATGCCTTTTGGCGGTAAAAATCAGCTTACTCCCTCTCAATCCATGATTCAGAAAATCTCCATGGAAAAGAAACATACGGACGATTGCTCTTTCATGTCTTGGGGGTATAATCCTTTTGTATCTGAGCAAAGTCCTTACCACGGTGCATATTTGGCTGTAGTTGAATCGGTTTCCAAGCTCGTTGCAAGCGGTGCATATTTTGAAGACGTTTACTTGACTTTCCAGGAATATTTTGAAAAACCTCTTAAGGATTCTGTGCGTTGGGGTAAACCTTTTGCGGCGTTACTTGGTGCATTTGAAGCTCAAATGGATCTTGGTATAGGCGCTATCGGCGGCAAGGATTCTATGAGTGGCTCCTTTGAAGATATCCACGTTCCGCCTACTCTTGTTTCTTTTGCCGTAACAACGGGTAAGACGCAGCAAGTCATATCTCCCGAGTTTAAGGCAGCAGGTAACAAGGTTGTGCTTATTGCTCCTGAATATAATGAAAAAGGTTTGCCTGACAGCACATCTTTGATTTCTTGCTTTGAAAAGATCAAGAACTTTGCAGAAAACGGAAAAGTATTTGCTTGTTATACTCCCGGTATTGGCGGTATTGGTGAAGCTGTTATGAAGATGTGCTTTGGTAACAGCATAGGTTTTAAATATAACGATGCCCTTAGTGTTAAGGATATATTCGGCTATAACTACGGTGCTTTTGTCGCCGAAGTTGCAGATGGTGTTCAAGAGGGGATTGTTATAGGTGAAACGGTAGGCGAAGAAGTTATTTGCCGTGGTGATGAGAAGATCGATCTTGATTCACTACTTGACCGCTATGAAGGCAAGCTTGAAAGTGTTTATCCGTGTAACATAGAACAAAGCCAAAATAATATTGAGACTTTCTCTTATAAAGCAACCGAGTGGGTAGCTCCCGCGGTTAAAACAGCAGTACCTAAGGTATTAATTCCTGTATTCCCCGGAACCAACTGTGAATATGACAGCGCAAAAGCGGTAAGAGATGCAGGCGCAGAACCTACGATAATGGTTATTAACAACCTTAGTGCTGACGGTATTAAGCGAAGCATTGAAGGGTTTGCCAATAGCCTTAAAGAGTCGCAAATCGTATTTATCCCCGGGGGTTTTTCCGGCGGTGACGAACCTGACGGAAGCGGTAAGTTTATAACAGCGTTCTTCCGTAATGACGCGATCAAACAAAGTGTGACTGAATTGCTTGAGCAAAGAGACGGACTTATGTGCGGAATTTGCAACGGTTTTCAAGCGTTAATAAAGCTTGGCCTTGTTCCTTACGGCAAGATTATTGACACCGACGAGAATTGTCCTACCCTTACTTTCAACACTATTTCCCGTCACCAATCACGAATCGTGCGTACAAGAATTGCTTCCAACAAATCTCCATGGCTCGCTCTTACTGAAGTAGGTGACGTGTATAATGTGCCTATTTCTCATGGTGAAGGCAGATTCTTAGCTAACGAAGACTTAATTAAGAAGTTAGCGGAGAATGGACAAATTGCAACTCAGTACGTAGATTTTGAAAACAAGGCTACTGCTGACGTTCATTTTAATCCCAACAATTCAATGTTTGCTATTGAAGGTATTACATCTCCCGACGGAAGAGTTTTCGGTAAGATGGGACATAGTGAGAGAATCGGAAACGGTTTGTATAAAAATGTTCCCGGTAACTATGACATCCGTATGTTTGAAGCTGCCGTTAAGTATTTTAAATAATCTAATGAAGGGCGCGAGACCATGTTCTCGCGCCTTTTTCATTTTGTTGATGTTGCACATAAGGATTTTCAATAAGTCTGAAATTTTGACAGAAATACTCTTGATTTTTTGTTGCATTCTGTATATAATTGTAATGAATTTTGTTTTACCTTGCCGATGTATATTTTGAATGTGGAACGATGGTTTGGCCCATTTTATCGCTTGGATTATCAAACTTCTGTTGCACTATACAGGCAAGGCAGTTGCCTGTTTTTCTTTTTGTGAATGAGGTGTTTTATGGAAGCATTGGAAAAGAAAATTTTAAGCGAAGGCAAGGTTATGCCCGGTAATATTTTAAATATCGGTTCTTTCCTAAACCAGCAAATAGATTCAAGCTTTGTAATGGAAATGGGGAAGGAGATCGCTAAGCTTTATAAGGATAGCGGCGTTACTAAGATTTTAACTATAGAGGCCTCCGGCATTGCTGTTGCGGTTGCCGCAGGTGTTGCTTTAAACGTACCCGTGCTATTTGCTAAAAAACATCGCTCCGGCAATGTTGCAGGTAACGTATATAAGGCAAAAGTTCACTCTTACACCCATGGTAATGATTATGATGCTGTAGTTACTGCCGAGTTCTTAAATGAAACCGATACTGTTTTGCTTGTAGATGATTTCTTAGCTCATGGTGAAGCTTTGCGCGGCTTGATAGATATTTCCAATCAGGCAGGTGCCAAGGTTGCAGGCGCTGCAATTGCAGTTGAAAAAGGTTTTCAAAAAGGTGGCGACGAATTAAGAGCTCAAGGCATCAGAGTTGAGTCGTTAGCTATTATAGAACGCTTTGAAAACGGAAGCGTTGTTTTTAGATAATACTTAGAATGTAAAAATATTTACATAAAAAATTTTTTGGAGGACTGACATGAAAAAGTTTCTTTCCCTGCTCCTCGTTGCTCTCATGCTCGTTTCCGTTGTAGCATGCGGCGGCAATACCGAGGACTCTTCCAGCACTACCTCTTCCGAAGAAGCTGCTGCAAAACAGCTTTCTGATCTCACCATCGGTCTTATCTGTCTCCATGATGAGAACTCCACCTATGACCTTAACTTCATCAGCGCTATGAACGAAGCTAAGGAAAATCTTGGTCTTGCTGATAACCAGGTTATCATTAAGTCCAACGTTCCCGAAGGACAGGAATGCTACGATGCAGCTGTTGAGCTTGTTGAAAGCTACGACTGCGACATCATTATCGCTGACTCTTTCGGTCATGAGTCTTATATGATGCAGGCTGCAGAAGAATATCCTAACGTTGAATTCTGCCATGCAACCGGTACCATGTCTCACACCGACGGCACCGATAACTTCCACAACGCATTTGCTTCTATTTATGAAGGCAGATATCTTGCAGGTATCGCTGCAGGTATGAAGCTTAACGAAATGATCGCTGACGGTAAGATCACCGCTGAACAGGCTAAGATAGGTTACGTTGGTGCTTTTGCATATGCAGAAGTTAAGTCCGGCTACACCTCTTTCTTCCTTGGCGCAAGATCCGTTTGCCCTTCCGCTACTATGGAAGTTAAGTTTACCGACAGCTGGTACAACGAAAACACCGAAAAAGAAACCGCACTTGCTCTTATCAATGCAGGTTGTGCTCTTATTAGCCAGCACGCTGACTCTATGGGCGCTCCTTCCGCATGTGAAGAAAAAGGCGTTCCTAACGTTTCTTATAACGGCAGCACCATTTCTGCTTGCCCTAATACCTACATCGTTTCTTCCAGAATCAACTGGGCTCCTTACTATGAGTACGTTGTTAACTGCTGGCTTAAGGGCGAAGCAATTGACGATGACTGGTGCGGCGGCATTGAAGAAGGTTCTGTAGTTCTTACCGACATTAACACTGCTGCAGCTGCTGAAGGTACTGCTGAAGCTATTGAAGCTGCTAAGAAGGAACTCGTTGCAGGCACTCGCCACGTATTTGATACTGCTAACTTCACCGTTGGCGGCGAACGTCTTACCAGCTATCTTGCAGACGTTGATACCGATGCAAATTATACCAAGGATACCGAAGTTATTAAGGACGGCGTTTTCTATGAATCCGAACATCGTTGCGCTCCTTACTTCGACATTGACATCGACGGTATAACCATTAGCTAAGTTTGTTAATTAATAAGGCGGGACATTTACCGTCCCGCCTTATCTTAATATATTTTTGAAAACAGCGCCGCCTTTTCGGCTTTGTTTTGAGGAATATATTTATTTTGGAGGTGCTCTATGTCAAAAACGGCCGCCGTTGAATTAAAGGGTATAACAAAGACTTTTGGCAGTGTAGTTGCCAACGATAACGTTAGTTTGACGATTTATGAGGGAGAAATTCTCTCTATACTCGGCGAAAACGGTTGCGGTAAAACTACCTTAATGAATATGATTGCCGGTATATATTATCCTGATGAGGGTTCTATTTTTATCAGAGGTAAAGAAGCCTGTATTCGTTCTCCCAAAGATGCTTTGGATTACAGGATAGGTATGATACATCAGCACTTTAAGCTTGTTGATGTTTTTACTGCTACCGAAAATATCGTTTTGGGCATTAAGGACCCCAAGAAAACCAAAGGTTCAAATGCAAAGCAAGAAATAGTTGAGCTTAGCTCTCGCTATGGATTTGATATTGACCCGGACAAAAAGATTTATGAAATGTCTGTTTCTGAAAAGCAGACGGTTGAAATTATTAAGGTCCTGTACAGAGGCGCCGATGTACTGATTCTTGACGAGCCTACAGCTGTTTTAACACCTCAAGAAACCGAAAAACTCTTTAATATTTTAAGAAATATGAGAGATAGCGGCAAATCTATAATAATTATTACTCATAAGCTACACGAGGTTATGGCGCTGTCTGATAGGGTAGCGGTTCTTTGTAAGGGTAAGCACGTTGGTACCGTTAACACCTGTGAAACCGACCCCAACAAGTTGACTGAAATGATGGTTGGTCAAAAGGTTTCGTTAAATATAAAACGTTCCGAATGCACCAATCCCACACCGAGGCTTGTTGTAAAGAATTTGAATTGCATAAACCGCGAGGGCGTGAAAGTGTTGGATGACATATCCTTCACAGCATATTCTGGTGAAATATTAGGCATCGCTGGGATAGCAGGCAGTGGTCAAAGAGAGCTTTTGGAATCTATTGCAGGATTACAAAAGGTTAATTCAGGTGAGATCGTATATTTTGATCCAAATACAGACAAAGCTGAAAATTTGAGAGATAAAACACCTCTTCAAATAAGGAATTTAGGTGTTAGACTTTCTTTTGTACCGGAAGACAGACTGGGCATGGGTCTTGTAGGTAACATGGATATCGTTGATAATATGATGCTTAGAACCTATGGCAAAGGCGGTCCATTCTTCCTGCATAGAAAGAATCCCAAGCATTTGGCAGAGGATATAATTGATAAGCTTTATGTATCAACCCCCAGTGTAAACACACCGGTAAGGAGGCTTTCCGGCGGTAACGTACAAAAGGTTTTGGTAGGCAGAGAAATAGCCGCATCGCCGACTGTTCTTATGGCAGCTTATCCGGTACGTGGCTTGGATATTAACTCTTCCTACTTGATATACAATTTGTTGAATCAGCAAAAGGATAAGGGCGTTGCGGTTATTTTCGTAGGTGAAGACTTGGACGTTCTTATAGAACTTTGTGATAGAATCATGGTTATTGGTTCCGGCCATATTACCGGAATTGTGGACGGTAGGACCGCTGATAAGAATCACATCGGTATGTTGATGACTTCTTCCGATGCATATTTAAACAACGGTAAAAAAGATGAGGAGGGTGAACAGAATGCAGAATGAACCTAACACTGTGCGTGAGCCCTTGTTTCATCTTGTGAAAAGAGATAAGATCGAATGGTGGAAGGCTTGGCTCATAAGGCTGGGAGCTATTTTGCTTGCGTTGGTCTTTTGTGCAATTGTTGCATACTTCATAACCGGCGTAAAACCTTTTGATTTGTATAAAACGATATGGAACAGCTTAATAGGCGATGCAGAATATCGCGAGAAGTTTAATATGGCTCAAAATCGCCAATTTTGGGTTGTAATACAAGAAACGGCAATATTGCTGTGTGTTGCTCTTGCAGTAACTCCTGCTTTTAAAATGCGATTCTGGAACATTGGCGCAGAGGGCCAAGTTCTTATGGGATGCCTCGTTTCGGCCGGATGTATGCTTCACATCGGTGATAAAGTTTCTCCTACGATGTTGCTTTTAATAATGTTTGTTTCGTCAACGCTTGCAGGTGCGGTTTGGGCTTTAATTCCTGCGATATTTAAAGCTCAGTGGAATACTAACGAAACTCTGTTTACACTGATGCTTAACTATATTGCAACGCAAATTGTTGCATATTTCTGTATCGAATGGGCTCCTTCAAACGGCTCCAACGTTATCGGTGTTATTAATTTTAAACTAAAAACCGAAGATGGCGGCAGATACGGTTGGCTTCCAAATATTTTCGAAGGCCTTTTTGATAACGTTAAGAACGCGCGCATACCCGATTATGCCCACGTAATTCTTATTGTCCTTGTTCTTACTATTGCTTTGTACGTATACTTAAAATACAGCAAGCAGGGATATGAGATTTCTGTTGTCGGTGAAAGTGAAAACACCGCAAGATATATTGGTATTAACGTTAAGAAAGTAATACTTAGAACAATGCTTATATCCGGTGCGATTTGCGGTTTGGCTGGTTTCCTTTTGGTTTCCGGTGTCGAGCATACCGTTGCAACCAATACCGTTGAGGGTAGAGGCTTTACTGCTATAATGGTTTCTTGGCTTGCAAAGTTTAACCCGTTAGTGATGATTGTTACCTCTTTCCTGTTCGTTTTCATGGATAGCGGTGCCTCTAAGGTCGCCACCGACCTAAAGATTAATGAGTCTTTTTCGGAAATACTCACAGCAATCATTATTTTCTTTATAATTGGCTGCGAATTCTTCATTAACTATAAAGTTAAGTTTTCGTTTCTTAAAAAATTCTCAAACAGTAAGGAGTTGAAATAACAATGGTATCTATACCCTTTATTATTCAGCGTGCGCTTGTGCAAAGCGTTCCCTTGCTGTTCGGTTCTACCGGTGAAATTTTAACAGAAAAATCCGGCCATCTTAATCTCGGTACCGCCGGAACTATGTACGTTGGTGCTATTTGCGGCGTTATAGGCGCATTCTTTTACGAAAACAGTCTTCCCGCCGGTGCCGAACTTAATCCTTTTTTGGCTGTTGCCATTCCTTTGGCTTGTTGTATCTTGGGGTCTTTGGTGATGGGATTGATTTATTGTTTCCTTACCGTAACTTTAAGAGCAAACCAAAACGTAACGGGGTTGGCACTTACAACCTTTGGTACCGGACTGGGCAACTTCTTCGGCGGTTCTTTGGTTAAACTGGTAGGCAGCGAAGTTGCATCCGTTAACTTCTCAAGAACAAGCGAGATTTATAAGTCTTATTTGCCAATCGCAGATAAACTTGGTTGGTTTGGTCAAATTTTCCTATCACATGGTTTCTTATTCTATTTAGGAATAATTATTGCAGTAATCAGCGCCTATTTCCTTAATAAAACCTCAAAAGGGCTTAGCTTGCGTGCCGTAGGCGAGAATCCTGCTACCGCAGATGCTGCAGGTATAAACGTAAATCTGTATAAGTATTGCGCTACTTGCATTGGTAGTGTTATTGCAGGTATTGGCGGTCTTTTCTATGTAATGGAAATAGGGAATTGGTCAAATGACGGTTTCGGCGACCGTGGCTGGCTTGCAATTGCTTTGGTTATTTTTGCTATTTGGAGACCTAACCTTGCAATTATAGGCTCTATCGTATTCGGTGGACTTTGTATTTCTCACCTTTACATCCCCAATATTTCCTCTTCCGCACGAGAACTTCTTAAAATGTTGCCCTACGTTGTAACGATAATCGTTCTTATCTTTACAAGCTTGCGCAGGAAGAAGGAAACTCAACCTCCCGCACATTTAGGTTTGTCATACTTTAGAGAAGAAAGATAACCAAAAAGATAACGGCTTAAGCAAAAGCTTAAGCCGTTCTATTTTGTCAAATCTTTAATTATTTCGCCTGCAATTATCATGCCCGCAACGGAGGGCACAAAAGATACCGAGCTAACAACTTTTCCGCTGCACTTAGGAATCTCTTCGCTGTAAACAACCTTTAATGAAGAAACGTTTTCTTCTTTTAAAAGTTTTCGCATTACTTTTGCAAGGGGACATACAGAAGTCTTATAAATATCAGAGCATTTAAAAGCAGTTGGATCAAGCTTATTCCCGGTACCCATGGAAGCAATGATGGGGATACTGTTTAGATCACATACTTTTGCAAGCATAACCTTAGCAGAAATATTATCTATGGCATCTGCGACATAGTCAGGCCGATACTTTAATAGTAAAGCCTCTATATTGGTTTTACTTAAAAATATATCCTCTATAATACAGTTTGCAGAGGGGTTAATTGATTTTATACGCTCGGCAGCAACCAAAGTTTTTCTGAGTCCAACGGTTTCGGTTGTACACAAAATTTGCCTATTGATATTGGTTATATCAAAAACATCGTTATCAATAAGGATAAAGTTACCAACGCCTGCCCTGACAAGCCCTTCTACAATAAAGCCGCCCACTCCGCCAAGACCACACACCATTACAGTTTTGTTAGCCAGCACGTCCGGCGAGTTTTGGCCTAAAAGGGGAAGTTGTCTTTCATATTTGTTTGTCATTTGTGTTTACCCGTAAGTTCAACAATTGTTACACCGGTATCGCCTTCACCATATCTGCCGCTACGGAATGATTTTATGCGTTTGTCTCCTTTCATGTAACGCCAAAGTGCAGCTCTAAGCGCACCGGTACCTTTTCCGTGTATAAGTGTTACTGTTGAATAACCCGCCGTTACAGCACTGTCAAGGTATCTGTCAACCATGAACCATGCGTCATCGCCGGTTTCACCTCTTAAGTCTATTTCATTTTTTACAGATTCTCTAAGAGGTGTGGGCTTTGCAGATTTTTCATACCCTTCGGGTATTACTACTTGCTCAGCAAGCAGCCTTAAATTTGTAATAGGGGTTTTTGTTTTAATTACACCGGCTTGAACAATAGCTTTTTTGCCTTCAATCGATACAACTATTCCTTTTTTGTTAATATCAGCGATTAAAACAGAATCCCCTTTTTCCAATGGACGGGGAAGAACGTACTCTTCTTCGGGGCTCGTTTCCGTTTCAATTTCTGCGTATATGCTTTCACCGCCGATTTTTAAGGCACTCCTAATGTCGGCACGGGATTTTTCAAGTCTTTCCTTAGCGTCAGCTTTGTCTTTTTCTTTTTGAAGTTTTCTAAGTTCGTCGAAAATAAATTCACTTGAAGATTTAGCACTGGCTAGTATAGCGTTTGCTTGCTCTCTGGCACGTGAAATCTCTCGTTCGCTACGTTCCTCAAGCTCTTTAGCCTTTTGCTCTGCGTCGGCAATCATCTTCTCGGCTGCTTGTTTTTCGGCTGCTAAAACAGCCCGTTCTTTCTCAAGAATGCTTTCCGTAGCCTCCAGCTTTGTTAATATGTCCTCAAACTTCTTATTATCTTCTTTCATAATGGCAGCGGCTTTTTCAATGATTTCTGCAGATATGCCAAGACGGGCAGAAATAGAAAAAGCGTTTGATTTACCAGGAAGCCCAATAATCAGTCTGTAGGTTGGCTTAAGTGTTTCAACGTCAAACTCGCAGGACGCGTTTAAAACATCATCATTTTCCAAAGCATAAAGCTTAAGCTCGGCATAATGTGTGGTAGCTGCAGTTAATGCACCGGCGTTTTTTACAGCGTCCAAAATAGCAACAGCAAGAGCTGCCCCCTCAACCGGATCGGTTCCTGCTCCAAGCTCGTCAAACAGAACCAAACTATTATCATCAAATTCATTTAATATGGATGAAATGTTAACCATGTGTGCCGAGAATGTCGACAAAGATTGCTCTATGCTTTGTTCGTCACCGATGTCTGCGAGTATATTAGAGAATACTGGAAGTTCTGACCCGTACAGACAAGGAATATGCAACCCGCATTGCGCCATCATAGCTAATAAGCCGATAGTTTTTAAAGTTACGGTTTTACCGCCGGTATTGGGACCGGTGATAATCAGTGATTTCTGTGTTTTTCCGTACTCTAAACTGATTGGTACAACTTTATCTGGTGCTATCAACGGATGGCGCGCCTTTATAAGTTTTATATTATTATTCTGTTTTGGGATTAATGCAGCACAACCGTCAATTTCGTAGGAATATTCGCCACGGGCAAAAATGCAGGCTAAGTCAGTTATTACTCTGCAGTTTAAAGTAAGCTGTGGTAAAAATCTGGCAACATCGTCGGTAAGTGTTGTAAGTATCCTAATTATTTCCTCTTCTTCCGCAGACTTTAATTCTCTAAGTCTGTTGTTAGCTTCGAGGACAGCCAAAGGTTCGATAAATAAGGTAGCGCCCGAAGCGGATGTGTCGTGCAAAAGACCTTTTACTTCGTTTTTGTATTCGGCTTTGACGGGGACAACGTACCTGCCGCCTCGTATGGTAACGATATTCTCCTGGAGGAATTTTGATTTATGGCCACTGGTATAACCGGCTAAAATGTCTCGTATAGAGTTTTCAGTTTTTCTTGCTTCGCGTCTTATTTTAAATAGTGCATCGCTTGCATCATCGGCTATCATATCCTCTCCGATTATTGCAGACGATATTTGTTTCTCAAGAAAATTATTCTCTTGCAATAAATCAAAATAGCTATTAAGACACCCTGCGTCTCCGCCTTTGTATTTCAACAAGCTGGAAACAGTGCGCAAAACATAGGCTACGGATAACAACTCCGATGCAGAAAGCATGCCGCCGCGTGACGCTCTATCCAACAGTCCCGAAATATCCTTAGAGCTTCCGAAGGGAGGCGCTCCCTTAACCACGGTTAGTTCCTTAGCCTTTGAAGTTTCTTCGGTAAGCCTGCCAACAATAATAGGGTCGGAAGACGGCATGATTTCAAGCAGCTTTTTCTTGGCTGCTTCTGTTTTTGCAAGTGAACTAAGCTTTTGTCTTATTTTATCAAATTCAAGGGTAAATACTGCTTTTTCAAACTGAATCATCGTTTTTGTCTTCCTCCAAAGGAATGCTTTTAAAGGATTTATATAGCGGCAGCGATTTAGGCTCGTATTCTAAGCATCGCAACAAGTATTTTTCGCTTATTAGAGAAAAAATTTCCAGTGTTGAGCCATCGGTTTTAAATTTGAATATATCATGCTTGTCTGCGTTTAAAACGTGCAGTACAGAACGATATACAGCTGCGGGCATATGAATGACCGGCCCTCTGCTTTTTGCAAGCATAGTGCAATTTTTACACCTTACACAACTCGTATCTACATCAAAGTAAGTAGCGACGTCTTCGTTTGGTAAGGCGATACCGCAACAATCGCACTCTTCAATATATGGAGCAAGTCCAAGCAATGCTCCCAACCGTATTTCAAAAACTGCTTTTATGTGGTCATGTAAGTAACTATCTTGTTCGATCGTGTGAAAAGTGTTCAATAACAATCGTAAAACTTCAGCGTCTTCTGAATTTCCAATCATTGAAATTTTGCAAAGTTCCGCACAATATGAGGCTAAAGCAAAGTTTTCTATATTTTTTGAAAGATCAAAAAAGCTTCTGTGATATACTGCGTCGAGTATTGTAAGCGAGCCGGGTGTATATCCACTGTAAAAATGGAACTCAGAATAAGTAAATAATTGACAACATCTAAAATATCCGGCACTAATATTCTTGCCGCCTGCGGCCTTTGCATATATTACGCCCTTGTTTTCTGTAAGGATTGTTAATAATTTACCTTTTTCTCCCGAATCTGCCTGCTTGATAACAAGACCTCGACATTTGATATACATAAATTATTCCTCGTTGTTATATCCAAAATCAGCCAGCAAGGTTCTTCGGTCACGCCAGTTTTCTTTAACCTTAACCCATAAATCAAGGTGCATATGTATACCAAACATTTTTTCAGCATCTTGTCTGGCGTATGAACCAATTTTTTTAAGCATTGCACCGTTTTTGCCGATAAGTATCGACTTATGTGCTTCTTTTTCACAATAAATTTCCGCTCTTACTTTTATAATGTCTTTTTCTTCTTTGTATTCTTCTATCACAACTGCAACGCCGTGAGGTACTTCATCTTCGGTAAGACGAAGTATTTTTTCTCTGATCAGCTCCGCTAAAAGCTGTCTTTCCGGCATATCGGTCAACATATCGTCAGGGAAAAAATGGGGCGATTCAATAAGCAATGGTTTAAGCTCGTCAAAAATTATGTCTACACCATCGTTTTCAAGTGCAGAGAGAGGAATAACGGCATGGAATTCAAACTCTTCACTGATTTTAGAAATATATTCAGCTAAAACGCCTTTGTTAATTGCATCGACTTTATTTATTACCAAGATAACTTTTGCGTTGCTGTCACAATTTTTTCTTAATGCGTCACGCTCTGCAGCGGTAAGCTTGGTAGTAACGTCAACAACAAACAAGACTATATCTGCATCCTCTGATGCATTGCCTGCGGCACGCATCATATATTCACCCAGCAAGTTTCTGGGTTTATGCAGGCCGGGGGTATCTATAAAAACGTATTGATCCTCGCCCTTGGTTACTACACCTGTGATTCTGTTTCTTGTGGTTTGGGGGCGTTTTGACACGATTGCTATTTTTTCGCCAATCAACGCATTGATTAAAGTCGATTTGCCTACGTTAGGTTTTCCGGTAATTATAATAAAAGCGGTTTTAGTTGACATAATTTTTTCTCCCGATTATCTTGTAATGCCATATTCGTTTAGTATTTCGTCCTGGCGTTTTTCCATATAAAGTCTGCCTTCTTCGTCATCTACATGGTCATAACCCAAAAGATGAAGTGCAGAATGTACGCATAAAAAGCAAAACTCACGCATCTCGCTATGCCCAAACTCTTCCGCTTGTTCCCTTGCACGTTCTACAGATATAACAATATCACCAAAGGAAACGTAAGAATCATCCTCTTCAAAATCAAGGGTAGGGAAGGATAAAACGTCGGTGGGGGCATCTACGCCCCTAAACTCTTTGTTTAATTCGTGGATATATTTGTTATTGCAAACAGTTAATGATACTTCGCCTTCAATGTCGTCAAGCTCTGACTGTAAGGTAAACACAATCAGTTTCTTCATTGCGTTTAACGTTTTTCTGTCAAAGGCACAGTTTGTCCTATTATTGAATAATACTTTAATCATAGATTCACCTGCGTTTATAAACACGGCACTCGTCGCTGTGATCGCTGTGCTTAATTCCGTGCTTTTCGTATGCCAAGATGATTTTTTGTACTAATGGATGGCGTACGACGTCTTTGTGCGAAAACTTAAAAATAGCTATGCCTTGAATATCATTAAGAATTTCAATAGCCTCAACCAGACCGCTCTTTTTTATAAACGGTAGGTCGATTTGTGTCACGTCGCCTGTTACAATAGCTTTTGAATTGTTGCCAAGCCTGGTTAAAAACATTTTCATTTGCTCCGGCGTGGTATTTTGCGCTTCGTCAAGAATTATAAAAGCATCGTCAAGGGTTCTTCCGCGCATATACGCCAAGGGAGCAATTTCGATAATGCCTTTTTCTAAAAAACGAGAAAAACTCTCGCCGCCAAGCATTTCGCCTAAAGCGTCATATAAAGGCCTTAAATAAGGGTCGATTTTGCTTTGAAGGTCGCCCGGTAAAAAGCCTAATTTTTCACCTGCCTCAACCGCAGGACGAGTTAGAATTATTCTTGAAATTTCTTTGGCTTTTAACGCTGATACCGCCATTGCAACTGCCAAAAAAGTTTTGCCTGTACCTGCAGGTCCAACACCGAAAACTATTGTGTTGGATTTTATGGCATCAACGTAACGTTGTTGTCCAACGGTTTTAGCTTTTATTGGCTTGCCTTTGTTAGTAAGGCAAATACAACCGCTGTAAATCGTAGAAAGCTCATCTTCACGCTGATCCTGAACCATTGAAATTACATAGTTTAGGCTGTTTTCATCAATTGTTTCGCTGAAAGCCGAAAGCTTTTCCAGTTGCAAAATAGCTTTTTCCGCCATGGTTACAGCGCTTTCTTCGCCGGTGATTTTTATGCTGTCACCTCTGTTATGAAGTTTAACGTCAAAGGCGTTTTCAAGTATATCAACGTTTGCGTCGAGTGTACCAAATAGCTTAAGCAAAAAATCCAAGTTTAACTCGTTCATGTCCTTTTCGGTCATCTGAGTCCTCCAAATACTAAATAATTCTAAACTTTAAGCTGATATCCAAAGCTTTAACGGAGTGTGTTAATGCACCTATAGAGATCAAATCTACGCCTGTGGCAGCAACTTCTTTAAGGTTGCGCTCACCCATATTACCGCTTGCTTCGGTAACAGCACGACCGTTTATATATTCAACAGCGGATTTCATTTGTTCGCAATTCATGTTGTCAAGCATAATTATATCGGCGCCTGCATTAAGTGCTTCCACAACCTGCTCCATACTTTCGGTCTCCACTTCTATTTTTAAGGTGTGGGGGGCGTAGGCTTTAGCTTTTGCTACGGCTTCGGTAATTCCGCCCGCAGCCGCTATGTGATTGTCCTTTATCAATATGCCGTCTGACAATCCAAAACGATGGTTAACCGCGCCGCCAATGCGAACAGCGTATTTATCAAGAATTCTAAGTCCGGGCATGGTTTTTCTTGTGTCAGTAATACGTGTTTCAAACTCCGCTATGCTTTCAACGGCTTGTCTTGTTACTGTAGCAATGCCGCTTGCACGCTGCATTAGGTTAAGTGCAGTTCTTTCTGCCATAAGAATGGTTCTTGCATTGCCTTTTACTGTAGCAATCACGTCACCGCTGCTAATTACGTCTCCATCCTTTACCAGAGGAGTATACTCTACGTCGCCTCCGCAAAGCTCAAAACTTCTTCTTGCAATTTCAATACCGCAAATTACCCCGTTTGCTTTTGCTTTAAAGCAGCCCTCGGCAATAGCGTCTTTTGATATCGTGGCAACGGTGGTTATATCACCGTTTGGCATATCTTCTTCAAATGATGTTAATATAATCTTATCAAATTCCATATTGTTCTCCTAATCAATGATATAGTGGGCACCAACGCTGTCTTTTCTGTTATAAGCCGACTCTAAAATTGAAACAGCATTTTGAAGCATATTGTCTATTCTGTAATGGAAAGGGGTAGAAAGATAAGTGTTATCAAGCTGTTCGCGTAGATCGTATAGTATCGATAACCCTGAAAGCATACCCTTAAAGCCTCTTTCCGGCCCTGCGTAATTGGTCATTGTTTCTTTAATGATTTTTTCTATTTGGCTGAAAAACTCATTGGTATGAACAACGCTGCCGTAGCTTTTTTCGTGAAGAATCGGCTTTTTGGTGTCACAAGGACTGAAATTGTCGTTGATATAATTTGCGGATCTTCTGCCGAAAACCAAGCATTCCAAAACGGAATTCGAGGCTAAACGATTCCCGCCATGTATTCCGCTCTCTGCGCACTCACCGCAGCAAAACAGCCCTTCAATATTTGTTCTGCCGTCGATGTCTGTTTTTACACCGCCCATAAAATAATGCTGTGCAGGCCTTACGGGGATGGATTCTGATGTAAGCTTAATACCTTGTTCTGTACATTGTCTGTATATGGTAGGGAAGCGATTGGAGAAAAATTCTGTAGACATAGATGACGTATCAAGGAAAACTCTGTCGCCGCCGTTAAGCTTCAGCTCCTTAATAATTTCTCTTGTGACAATGTCTCTCGGTGCGAGGTCAGCAAGGGGGTGCTTGCCTTTCATAAATGCTTCACCACGGTAATTACGCAGTATAGCACCTTCGCCACGTACAGCTTCGGAAATCAAAAACAGCCTTTCAGGGTTATCGTTAGGTATAAGCGTTGTGGGATGAAATTGCACCATTTCCATATTGGAAAGTTCTGCTCCGATTCTTGCTGCTGCTGCAATTCCGTCACCAACCGCACCGACAGGGTTTGTTGTGTATCTGTAAAGTTGGCCTATACCGCCGGTAGCGATAACCAAATTTCTGGTTTTAAGTATGCGATATTCTTGCCCAACCACAACGATAATGCCACATACGCCTCTATCGTCTGTAAGTATATCTACAAGATAGCTCTCCATAAAGAAGTGCAAATTTTCTTTCGTAGAGGCAAGACGTCCTAATTGCTTGGTGGTTTCTTTGCCGGTAGCATCGCCGCCGCAGTGGACAATTCTGCGCATGTGGTGTCCGCCTTCTTTGGTTATAAGCAGGTCGCCTTCGGAATTAACGTCAAAGGGAATTTGCATCTCTATAAGCTCACGAATATTTTCGGGACCTTCCTCAACCAAAACCTTAACGGCGTTTTCATCACATAAACCTGCACCGGCCACTAAAGTGTCCTGAATATGTCCGATAAATTGATCTTCTTTGCTTATAACTGCAGCAATACCGCCTTGTGCAAGGTAAGAGTTGCTTTCGCTTATATTAGCCTTTGTGATAACTGCAACCTGCATTTCTGTGTTTAAGTGCAATGCGCAATATAATCCCGCAATTCCGCTTCCAACAATTATCGCGTCGAAATTATATATGTCGCTATCTTTTGCAGCTTCATTATAAACGTAATTCCTCATAGCTTAAGCATCCTTTCTATGGGAAGTAGGGCGGCATCCCTCAAAGCTTCGTCAATCTTTACTTCACCGCTCATTGTCTCCAAAGTGTTGGCAACCATTTCAAGGGTTATGGCTTTCATGCTGTCACAATATAATTGTTTAGCGTCAGGTATATAAAAGCTTTTATCAGGCATCATCGCTTGCATTCGCTCTGTAACGCCTATCTCGGTACAAATAATAAATTCTGTTGCTGTATTATCTCTACAAAAATCAATTATCTGTGACGTGCTTCCTATGAAGTCAGCGCTGTCGCATATAGGTTTTGAGCATTCGGGGTGAACAAGTATCTTGGCGTTTGGATAGAGTCGTTTGCATTTTTTCAAAGCTTCAAGACTAAGTTTATCGTGTATAGGGCAACAGCCGTTTTCGTGAAAGTGAAACTCTTTATCTTTTACTTTTTCGGCAACGTATCTGCCTAAGTTTTTGTCAGGAACAAAAATTATATCTTTTGTTTGTACTGAGGCAGCAACCTTAAGAGCATTGGAAGAAGTACAGCAAATATCGCATACTGCTTTTGTTGCAGCAGTTGAGTTTATATAGCAGATAACCGTGCTGTTGGGGTGTTGAATCTTTAAATTGTTTACATCATCCGGCGTGATGGTATCGGCCATGTAGCAACCTGCGTTAGGAGCGGGTAATAAAACACGCTTATCCGGACATAAAAGTGCAGCGCTTTCCCCCATAAAGCTTACCCCGCAAAAAACAAGCACGTCTGCATCCGTACTTTTGCTTTTTCTTGCAAGCTCAAGAGAATCTCCGACGATATCTGCAATTAATTGTATTTCCAACGGTTGATAGTAATGAGCCAATATAATAGCGTTTTTTTCTTTCTTTAATCTGTTGATTTTCTCTTTTATGTGTTCCATTAAAGGATTTCCTCCAAATTATAGGGAGTATTTTGATATACAAAATAGTTTAACCAATTAGAAAACAATAAATGCGAATGTGCGCGCCATCTATTAATCGGCGTTGAGCCAGGATTATCGTTTTCGAAATAGTTTTTAGGTATATCGGGATTTAAGCCTCTGTCACAATCTCTTATGTATTCAAGCTTTAGGGTATCGGCATCGTATTCGCCGTGCCCAAAAACAAAAACGTTTCGACCGTCTTTTGAAATAGCTAAATAGGGACCTACTTCATTAGATTTAGCCAGTAGAAGTAACTGATTGCAGTTTTCAATTTCTTCACTGTAAATGCCCGAATATCTTGAATGTGGGGCATAAAATTTTTCGTCAAACCCTCTTAACAAAGGATGAGAGGGGAGCAAGGTGTCGTGAATGTATACACCGGAAACTTTACTGCTTAAAATGTGTTTATCAATACCGTATTTATAGTGCAAGCCTGCAAAAGCGCCCCAGCAAATAAAAAGGGTTGAGTATACGTTGTGTTTGGTCCATTCCATTATTTCACAAAGCTCTTCCCAATAACTTACGGCTTCAAACTCCATAGATTCAAGAGGTGCGCCGGTGATAATGAAACCGTCGAATTTGTTGTCCTTGATTTTATCAAACGTAGTATAAAAAGTTTTTAAATGTTCGGCAGGGGTGTTTTTCGAAGCATAGCTGGAGGTTGTAAGCAAAGTTACATCTATCTGCAGAGGTGTGTTCGAAAGCAATCTTAACAATTGTGTCTCGGTTACAATTTTAGTAGGCATTAAATTTAAAATAGCAATCTTTAAAGGGCGTATGTCCTGTTTTTCAGCTCTGAAGTGCTCTATTGTAAATATGTTTTCTTTCTCAAGAGTTTCTGTGGCAGGTAAAGAATTTGGTATTTTTATTGGCATATAGTATACTCCAATCACAAATTTCCTAATAATTATAT
>JAZUNS010000121.1:0-1685 GCA_045604285.1 Eubacteriales bacterium | reverse complement strand
AGAGCCAAGGAGTTGGGGAAACATGTTGTCTTCCTAAGACCGCCTTGGCCTCCGACTTGTTTGGGCCAAAAAAAACAAGCCTCGAGGGCGTATGCGGACATCCTCACAGTGGCGGGTATCCGCATACGCGCTGCTCCCCTCCGTTAAGGGGAGCAGGGACAGTATAAACGTTAATTAACAGTATTAATTAAGTATCTGAATTTATTAAAAGTTAAACCTTTAATTATGCAGCTACCTGGTCATCCCAAGTGGGGAATTCAACGCCGGTATAGTTGGAGTAATCAAATACTCTAACTTCAACGCCGAGATAATCTGCAAACCATTCAGCAACGATAGCGTCGTCGTCATAGTCGATTTCGCCAAGGCCGTAAGCAGCTTCGAAAGCTTCGTTAGCGGAAGCGAAGGTGCCGGTCTGAACTGCCTGGGAGAGAACGAGAACGTCATACTTATCACCGGAACGAGCGTAGAAGTCGTTGTCGGAGTAATCCTTAACGTCGGTGTCTACCTTGAAGGTGAGAGCGGCGAGAGACTGAACGGATTCGCCTGCGGGAAGGATAGCGTTTTCAAGACCTGCTGCAGCATAATCAAATATGCCAACGGTGTAGATGGTCCAAGTAGAGCCGTCATCTTCTACCCACTTACCGTCCTGATCAGCAACCATAATCTGGAGCCAATCGGAGCCGTTGTCGGGCTGATTCCAAGCTGCACAGTTGGTGCCGTCTGCGCAAGAGCAGAAGGTGTGGAGCATTACTCTAGCACCGATATCAAAGGTATCTTCCATAGCGATGAGGGTACGAACGTAAGCGTCGCCCTGACCAACGTTAGTAACGGTAACTTCTTTTTTAACGGTTTCGCCGGGCTGGAAAACGATGTCATCTTCGAAATCTTCGTCTTGAACGATGTCAACGTTACCAACGGTCATAACGTTCTTGTTGAATTCATCGTCGATGAAGTATGCGAGGGTAGAGCTGAGGGTGCCGATTGCGAGCATAGCTACAACAACAGCGAGAGCAATAATCTTCTTTTTCATGGTTTTGTCTCCTTTTTAAATTTTTTTATTATTGCCTATTTATTTGTGCCTTTAGGGCACATATAAACCTAACGTAAATAATTAAGCGGTTATGTTATTTAACGGCTTAATTGTTTGCAAACCAATCTGCACAGTTTGCGGTGGTAATTGCGCCAAAGGCAGCGTCAAGGGCCTGAACTGCGTTGTCAAAGCCGGAAACCTGAACTGCCTGGGAAAGTACGTGGATTTCATAGGTTGCGCCTACAGCGTCGTACCATTCGTTGCCAACGTGGCTCTTCAAATATACCTGAAGAAGGCTTGCATCAGATTCCGCACCGGCTTCAAGAATAGAATCGTTTGCGTAATAGTAAACGCCAACTATATACTTGATGCCGTCAAGCTCAAAGGTAACGTATTCGTTATTGATCTTGGGAAATTCAATGCCGGTGCCTGCGCTGATCTCTGAAGGCTGGCTGATGGGAGCAAGCTTAGAAAGAGTTTCTTTGTTAAGGCCTGATTCAACAAGCATTACGTCGGAACCAACGGGGTCCGCCCACTCACCGTTAACCTTTTTCATCTCGAAAGCGAAAACGGTACGGATGTAAGCGGGAGAAACACCAATGTTTTCCACGGTTACAACCTTGTCAACAACGTTGATATCGTTGGAAAATGCATC
>JAZUNS010000120.1:0-23946 GCA_045604285.1 Eubacteriales bacterium | reverse complement strand
GAAGCCGCAAGGCTTCAATATCACTTTCGCAAAGCGAAAATATCACGCTGACGATAGTCAGCATATCACTTTACAGACAAAAAAGAGAAGAATCGTTAATATACGAATCTTCTCTTTTTCTGTTGTTAGTGGGTTTGGGCTTTTCTTATCTTATTCTTTTACAAAACGGAAATTCATGTAGTTTATAAAGCCGTTATCGTCCATGGCTTTTGCAAAGCCGTCGGTAGGCTCGCCGTAAATCTCGCCTTCTATGCCCGTATCGTACCAAAGCTCGCCGTTGCGAAGCTCCCAACGGTGGGGCTCGTCGGTTAACATACCGTCCATAAACTTAATGTCGCCTGCTGCAACCGCCGCATCTACCTCTTCCTGCCTTGCGCCTTCGGGCAGGGGCAAAAGGTAATACCAATTTCCGTCCTCGCAAATCTTAAGCTTGGAATTTATCAAGAGTCTGCGCTCTTTCATTTCGTCCTCATAGGCTTCCTTATCGTCAGCGTCGATATAAGGCATATCACTTGCCAGATATTCCTCGCCATTAAGATAAACAAAGCCTTTTTCCTCGTCACCTACGCCAATGCTGTGAAAAACCCAAGTGCCTATAAAATCCATATACTGTACCTCCTGTTGTTATAGGTACATTATAGCTATAATTAACCGTTTGTCGCCACACTTTTACAATTTACGGTGTGGGTTTTATATATTTTTGCTCATCCAAAGATGAGGCACGCCTTCTTCGTCGTCATATATCCCCCGTGATTTGTACCCCGCCTTTTCGTAGAATTGGGCGGCACGGCACTGGGCGTGTAGCATTATACGGTCAGCGCCGCTTTTGCGGGCAAATTCCTCGCCCACTGCAAGCATTCTGCCGCCCAAGCCTTTGCCACGATATTCTTTTAAAACGGCTATTCTGCCCAAATAGTAAACGCCGTCCTCGGAATACACACGGCAGGTCGCCACGGGCAGGTCACCGTCAAACAGCACAAAATGGGTGGCGTATCCGTCGATGGCGTCAAACTCGTCCACAAAGCCCTGCTCCTCCACAAACACGGTCTGCCTTATCTGCGCCGCCTGGGCAGGCAGTGGGCTGTATTGCTTTACAGTCATATATTACCCCTTACCGAAAGCGGACGCCGTAAGACGGCTTCCGTTTTCTTTAAGCCATTTTTTACATTGGTCATAGTTGGGGAAAACCCCGTACAAAAGCCCGTAAAACGCCTTGGAATGGGACATTACCCTAAGATGACACAGCTCGTGGGCTATTACGCTTTCCAAAACCTTGGGCGGCGCAAGCATAAGCAGGCAATTAAAGCTAAGGTTGCCCTTGGCAGAGCAGCTACCCCAGCGGGTGCGCTGACAACGGACGGTTATTTTGCCGTAGCTTACACCCAGGCGCCGGGCGTAGTCATCCACAATGGGCGGAATTGCAAGCCTTGCCTTATCTGCAAGCTCCCGAAGCTCTGCCTTAGACAGTGGAGTTACGGGCGGTTGGTTTGCCGCCGCCTGTGCCTGCCGTGCAAGATGCTTTTGTATCCAGCCCCTATTGGCGGCAACGAAGGCTTCGATAGCCGCAGCAGAGGTCTTGTAAGGGGCACGGACTATTACCTGCCCGTCCTTTACCTGCAAGCCAAGGCTTTTTCTGCCGCTGCGTATTAGCTTATAGGGCTCCATTTGCCCACCCCTTTCGATTAGATTATACCACAATATAACAGTTTTTCAACGGTTTTGTGCCATCCCGTGTCATACGGTCCATTTTTATTCAAATTTCGTTATAGGCATTGACAAAACCGAACATTTGTTCTATAATTGCCTAAAAAGAAATAGAACGGCGGCGGCGCCCACTTTGGAAGGAAGTGAAGCACCGAAAAAAAATTGTTTGCCCCTTTTACAAGGGAGAGAATAAGAAAGGATAACGGATGGATTTTCGCGTTTTTTCTACCCAGCTTTTAGAGAACAAACGCCGCATGGAGGTGGCGTTTGTAAACCTGACCGACGAGATTGCGATGCTTGAGGAAGCAAAAACCTCGGTTGCTACGGGCAACTGCAACGGCGCACCCATAACGGGCAGCGGCGCTAACCGATACGAAGAGCGGCTGGTAAAGCTTATTGACCTATGCGATGAGCTGCGTGCCAGGAAGAAAAATATAGAAACTAACCTTGAGTGTATAAACAGAGGGTTTACACCCCTTAGCGACTACGAAAAAGACCTGCTAAACTGCTTTTACGTCTACGGCGGCAAGGGCGTTGCCGACAAAATGATGAGCCGATACCACAAGGAGCGCTCCACCATCTACCGTGATAAAGACAAAGCGCTTGCCCATTTTACGCAAGCGCTGTACGGTATTGGTGCTTGATTGCCTCGGTGGCGTCGATAAGCAGATTAAGCTCTGCAATTTCTGCAACGTCACCCTTATGCCTTGCGCCCTCCAGCCGTTTGCGGGCGGCAGCAGCTATCTTTTTGGCATAGGCGGCGTATTCCTTACTTATCGGACGCAGCTTGCCCAGGTACAAATCGTTATTATCGAAGGGCTCTGACCTGCCCGTATACTGCGCCGAAATGATGACGTAGCAGTGGCGCTCCTCCTCAACGTAAAGCTCGTTATTTACGGTAAAGCCGTTGCACCACAAATACTCCCTAAGTCGCTCGGCGTGGGACATGGGCTGAAGAATAAGGGGGCAATAGGCTTTTTCGGCGCCCTCCTCTAAAATTCCGGCGATAAGCTCGCCACCCATGCCGCAGATTGCGGCAACGTCGTAGCTGTCACGGGGGATTTTTTCAAAGCCGTCGGAAAGATAAAAGCTTGCCTTAAGATTAGGGCAAAGGCTTGCCACGTGCAGCTTGCCGCGCTCTAAGGGGCCTGCGTTGACGTCGCTGATGACGGCGCTGCTTATAACGCCGTCAAGACACAGGGATATAGGCAAAAAGGCGTGGTCGCTGCCCACATCCAAAAGCCTTGCGCCGTTAGGCACAAGGCTTTTGATAGCTTTTATTCTTTGTGTAATTTTAAAGCTTGTTCCGAAATTCATGGCTTAATAAAGGGATGCCAATTCTTCTTCGGTAACGATAACTATAATATAATCCACGTTGGTGTTGCCGGGGGTGCCTGCATAATCAGCCGCATAGGTGCCGCCGATGGTGTAGGTGTCTGCACGGTAGAATACAGAGTTACGGAAACGCTCTGCCAGCATGGGGATGATGGGAGCCGTATCGGAGGATCTGTAAATGAGTGCAGATGGGAGGTACTCTTCCATTCTGTTGGTACAGAAGATAAACTCTGTATCGCAGGAGGGAGGATTGGTGGTTATAGCTTCGTCATAAAAATCGGGGGAGAAGTAGTTATCATAAAGGCGGAAGTCGGTTTCGCCCATATAGATCTTAACCTCGTCAATGAAGGAGAGGCCTTCTACCACGGGAGTATCAACGTCAGAGCTTTCAGCGTCTTCAGAGCTTTCAGCGTCCTCAGAGCTTTCAGCGTCTTCGGAGCTTTCAGCGTCCTCAGAGCTTTCTGCATCGGAGCTTTCGGCGCTTTCAGCACTTTCAACCTCAGAGCTTTCGGCGTCTTCAGAGCTTTCGTCGCCGGATTCTTCAGTTGCGGGAGGAGTTTGGGTGTTAACTGCAAATTCCTTACCCATGTGGATATCAAAGAGGGGGTCAAACTTATAAACGGTTTCGGAGAATGCCTCGATATCCATGCCGAAATAGTAAGCAAGGTTACCAAGGGAAGCTTTCTCAACAGCCTCTACTTTAAACTCATCCATACCGCGGGGAGCTGCATCCGGGAACTTCTCGGCAATATAGCTCATTATCTCGGTATAAGCAACGAAGGATGCATAATCGCTCCAATTGCTGTGGGTGTCGTAAAAGAGGGGATAATCGTCAGCTTCTGCGAAAGCTTCGGAAAGATCTATAACGGTAACGCCTGCATCGTGAAGAGCTTTTACTGTCTGGCTGTAAAGGGAAACTTCGCTTATCTCGTTACCTTCGGGCAATTTGTCTGCAAGCACCTTAGTTCTGGAAGGAGCAAGCACGTAGATAATTTCGGTATCACCCTTGCCGGTGTTAACGCCGGATATCTTGGTTACGAAGTCGTTTGCATCGGTAAAGCTTACGGACTGGTTATCCAGCACCTTAAGAGATTCTTCACTGAAAAGAACGAACTTATCGGAAAGGATAACGGGGTTAACAAGGTTGCCTGCCTCGCCCTGAGCGTCGGTAACGTTAATTTCCTTAACGTCGCTTTCGGTCTTATCGGGTGCGGTGGCGGTAAGCCTTACGATTGCGGAAGCATTGCTGCCCAGGTTTACCTGAAGAGCAAAGATGCCGCCCTTTGCGTTGACTGTAACGGTCTCTAAATTAACGCCGCTGGCGGTGATAACAGAGTTTTCCTCACAGGTACCGCTGAGAATAACGGTGTTGGAGCTGTTGTTGTACATTCTTGTTACAACAGGCATACGGGTCTGACCCTCTGCGGGCTCGGGGTCTGCCACGGATTCTTCTACGGACGAATCTTCACTTTGGTTAAGGTTAGGTATCTCGTCCAGAACGTCAATGGTAGAGTCACCCACGCAAGCGGCAAAGGATACTGCAATACAAACAGTAAGCAATATTGCCAAAATTTTTCTCATAGTATGCATAGCGCTGTCCTCGTTTCTGCTGTTTTCGGCAAAATAGGTTTTGTTTTTACCGAAAAAATTAGTCTTCTGCCTTCTTGGCTTCTTCAATTATCTTGTTAGCAACTTCGCCGGGAGCTTCTTCGTATCTTACAAACTCGAAGGTGTAGCTGCCTCTGCCCTGAGTCATCGCTCTAAGCTGGATTGCGTAGTTGTTCATTTCTGCAGAGGGAATTTCTGCTTCTATAACGGTGTAACCCTTGCGGTCGCTTTCGCCCATACCCATAATTCTGCCGCGGCGCTTGGAAACGTCACCCATGATATCACCGGAGTAAGAAGTGGGGATAAGAACCTTAAGGTAGCCAACGGGCTCAAGTATTACGGGGTTAGCATTAATGGTCTGCTTATAAGCAAGAATAGCTGCAAGCTTAAAGGAAATTTCGTTAGAGTCAACAGGGTGGTAGGAGCCGTCAAAGAGGTCTGCTGCCAAGTTAACTACGGGGAAGCCTGCAAGAACACCCTTCTGCATAGCTTCAAGCAAGCCCTTTTCTACTGCGGGGTAGAAGTTCTTGGGAACGGAGCCGCCAACTACGCTCTGGGTGAAGGTAAGACCGTCCTCTTCGCCGCGGCTGAAGGTGATCTTAACGTGGCCGTACTGACCGGAACCGCCGGACTGCTTCTTGTGCTTACCATCGGTCTGGATGGTCTTCTTAATGGTTTCTCTGTAAGCGGTCTTGGGTTCTGCATAATCGATAGAAACGCCGTAACGGGTCTTAAGCTTGGAAGCAACAACGTCCAGATGGATGTCGCCAAGACCGTGAACAAGCATCTGCTTGGTTTCGGCATTGTTTTCATACTTAAGGGTGGGGTCTTCTTCAAGAAGCTTTGCTATACCGCCGGAGATCTTGTCTTCGTCGCCCTTGCTCTTGGGAACGATAGCCTGACGGTAGTAGGGGTTGGGATAGTCGATGGGAGCGAAAGCTTCCTTACCGCCGAGGGTGTCGCCGGTGTTGGTAGCAACAAGCTTGGTGGTGTAGCCGATGTCACCGAATACAAGCTCGTCAAGCTCGGTTTCCTTAGCGCCTACGCAGGTATAGATTCTTGCGATCTTTTCGTTCTGTTCGCTGCGGAGGTTGTTAAGCTGAGTATCCTTTTTAAGGTTGCCGTTCATTACACGGAAGAAGCTCTTCTTACCGAAGCTGTCTGCAACGGACTTGAAGCAGAGAAGTGCGGTATCGCCGTCAGCGGAAAGCTTAACGTCGCCGTCTTCGGTTCTGTCAACAGGGGACTTGAAGAACTGAGCAATAATATCAAGGAAGGTAGTAAGGCCGGCGTAAGTGGAGGCAGAGCCTGCAAATACGGGGCTTACTATACCGTTGGAAAGACCCTTTTGAAGTGCTACAAGCATATCATCGCGGGAAAGTTCCATCTCTTCAAGGAATTTTTCCATAAGCTCGTCATCGGTTTCGGCAAGAGCTTCCATAATCTCTTCCTTCATGCCGTCGAACTTGGACATATCAACGTCAACCTTCTTGGCGTTGCCCTTTGCGTCGTATTCATAAGCTTCGTCGGTTATAATGTTGCAGAAGATCTTTGCCTTGCCTGCGCCTTCATAGGGAACGAAGATAGGGCAAACCTTGTTGCCGAACTGTTCCTTAAGGCCTGCAAGAACGTTATCAAAGTTAGCGTTTTCGTCATCGGTCTTGTTAACAAAGAAGCACTTGGGCATATTGCCTGCATAGTCCCATGCAAGCTCGGTACCTACTTTAAGGCCGCTTTTGCCGTCTACAACGAGAACAGCGGTATCAGCAGCACGAAGTGCCTGCTTAACTTCGCCCGCAAAGTCGAAGTAACCGGGGGTGTCCAACAAATTTATCTTCTTGCCCTTCCAATCGAAAGCTGCAAGGCTTGCGGCGATAGAACTGCCGCGTTTCTTTTCTTCAGGGTCAAAGTCAAGGTTGCCGCCTACTCTGTCAATAGCGCCGGCAAGGAGAAGCATAGCCTCTGCCAAGGTAGTTTTGCCGTCTCCGCTGTGTCCCAACAGCGCAATGTTTCTAATGGAATTGGATTGATATTTTGCCACGTGTTTTTCCTCCGAATTATATAAGTATTTTGTTTTTTACGTTTTATTATCCGTAACGCACGGAACACCGCCATTCCCCGCCCTAAAGCAAAGACAGAGAAAGACAGCTTTACTTATTATATAATATTAACAAAAAATATTCAATAGATTTTTAACAAGATTTTTTGGTTTGACTGTAAAATAATGCGCCTCTGTTTTGTGCAAAACCTACAAAACCGCCCTAAAGCAACAATGACAGCGCCACCATGGGTGCCAGCCACAAAAGCTGGAACAGCAGCACGGCACCGCTTCCGTAGGCGCCTGCGGCACCCGTAAGGGCAAGGAACGCTACCGCAAACACCGCAACTGCCATAGACGCTATGCTTATTATGCAATTGCTTTTGGTTGCGTGTCTGGTACGGTCGCACAGAATAAACATCTTGAGGAAGTTGTGGAGGGAGGAGCAGGAAACTATACCGGAATCCACGCTTTCCTCGGTGCCGTTCATTTCCTCGGGAACGCCGCCCTTAAGCACGGCAACGGGGCATTTTTTGTACTTTATGCTTTTTTGCAAAAGCTCGTTATTTATGTTGGGGTCAAGAGTTTTAATGCCTACGCACACGCCTGCACGGTACATACTGCGAAGCAGGTCGTCAAACTCGGGGTTGATGTTGTACTTAACGTACATCTTTGCAACGATGGTATCGTTTATTGCCATATACATTACCGAGCCCACGTTTTTAGAGTAAACCTCGTCCGATTCGTCCACGGGGGCGTCCAAACGGCTGTGGCGCATATAGCTGCGCTTGCCAAGGTAGTAGTCAACGCCGTCCATAACGATATACAAGCCGTCGGCAGAGGAATCTATAAGCCTTATGCTTTCGGGCTTGGGAACCTTATCCAGCATATTGGCGGTAACGGTCTTAAGGGGGCCTTCGATATAATCGAAAAGCATACCCAGGCGCACCATGACCTTATCTATAGAGTAATCGCCGTAGGTTTTAACGCCGGTAACTTTTACCATGTGGGGCAGGAACGCCTCGGTATCCGCAAAGGAAAGCACTGCGGCGTCGGCATACTCCTCACCCACGGCGTTGCCCACGAAGGTGCCGTTATAGCGCTTTGCGGTGATGCACGCCACAATTACGGGCAGGCTTATCATAAAGTAAGCCGTAAGGGGCGTAGCCGTGCAGAACAGCAGAGTTGCACAAGCGTATGCGTTATAGCCGTTGCCGTCTATCAAATAGGACGCCAAAAACAGCGCAACGGCAAAAACGAAGGTGACGGGAACGATAAAGTTAAATATATCCTCGCTTTTGGGGCGACGGGTGGTGCGGGCGAAAAAGCCGGAAACAAAGGATGCTTTTTTAACGGTAAGAATCTCGCTGTTTTCGCTTAAATGCTTGGCAAACTCGCCTGCTTCGCCCTGTTCCCCGGCTATAACCTGGGCGGTAAACTTGGGCTTTTTAACCGCCACCATGCGGAAGCTTGCCAGGTCCTTTTTGCACTGCAGGTGCTTTACCAAGGCAGAAGCCAGCGCCGCCGCAGCGGAGGTAAGGTTGTACAGCTTAAGCTGCGGGTCGGTGGGGTTCATTATAAGACTTACCACGCACAGCGCCGTAGAAGCCAAAATGCTTGAAGCCATTACGCTATCCGCCGTAAGCTTAAAGTTTTTAAAAGCACGCAGACCGTTAAGGAAGCTTTCGGACATTATCATAACGATAAAGAACAAAAGCTGAAGGTCGATAAGAATATATATGGCACCGAATCTGCCCTGATGCAAATAAGCGCTGCGGGCTGAATCGTAGCTGCCCAGCTCCATAAACAAAACCAATGCCGTAAGCACCAGCACGCCTATAAGTTTAAGGCGGCTGATGGCAACGCTGCGGTTAAGCATGGTTGCGATTTCTGTATTTTGTTCTCTGCTTTTGTATTCAAAGGCGTTGGCGTTGTCCTGCTCCTTCGCCTTTTTTCTGTGCTTTTTGGCACGCTTGGCAGAGCTTGCCCTTTCCATAAGCCCCGTATCCACGGGTACGTCGGAGGCTTCCGGGGGTTCCTCCCCTTCCTCCATCATGTCAAAGACCATGCGAAGCTTTTTGTCCTTATCGCTTTCGTCACCGGGCTTCAGCTCTTCGCCTTCCTCGTCCACGCCAAGGGTAAGCTGGTCTTTGTCGTCCTCTTCGGGCTCTATACGTATTTCGCCGCTGTTTATCTTTTCGCTAAGGGCGGCAAAGTCCTCGTCAAAGGTGGCTTTCTCGCCGCTGTCCAGAGGAATCTCCTCAATCTGCATGGTATCGCCGAAGCTGAAAAGCTTTTCCTGCACAAAGGTCTGCTTTTCCGGCACCTTGTCGGAAAGCCTGGACTCCTCGGCTATATCGGCAGACTCATCCTCCATCATGGCGAATATATTGTCAACCTGCTTGCTGCTGCGCTTACCCTTGCTGAAATACTCAAGCAAGGTGTTATCCCCGTCGGAGTGCGCCTCCAACAGCTCCTGCAGGCGGCGAGTATTCATATCCGTATCTTTTTTGGTCTTGCCGCTGTAGGTATTGATAAGCTCCTGCTCCTCAGTAAAGACGGTGGGGGCAGGCACAGCCTTGGGCTGCGGCTTTGCGGTTTTAGCTATCTCTTTCTCTGCCTCTGCCGAAAAATCCGGCATGGAAACAGCCTTTGCCGCAGCGGTTTCGCCTGCGGCACCTTCAAGTATACCGTTTATGGCAAGAATACTGTTAACTTTGTTATTATCTGACATGGTTTTCACACCCTTTATAAAAAAGCTGATAAATTAGCGGCGTCCCTTTGCCGCCTCGAAAAGTACCACGGCGGCGGCGTTGGAAACGTTAAGCGAATTAACCTTGCCCCGCATGGGGATGCTTACGACGAAATCGCAGTTTTCCCTTACCAAGCGGGATACACCGCCCCCTTCGCTACCTAAAACGAAGGCACAGCCGCCGTTATAGTCGCACTTATCGTAGGGGTCGCCGTCAGCCTCCAAGGCGTATATCCAAAGGCCATTCTTTTTAAGATAATCAATAGCCGATGACAAATTTGCCACCTTGCACACGGGTATATGCTCTACCGCACCGGCAGACGCCTTTACCGCCGAGGGGGTAAGCAGGGCGCTGCGGCGCTTGGGTACGATAACGCCGTGGCAGCCGGCGCACTCCGCCGTGCGGATAATGGCGCCTAAATTGTGGGGATCGCTTACGCAATCCGCTATTACTACAAAGGGTGCCTCTCCCCTGCTTGCGGCAAGGGCAAGGATATCGTCAAGGCTGGCATATTCCCTTTCGGGGATCTGGGCAATAACGCCCTGGTTGGCAACTGCCATACGGTCAAGGGCGGCACGGTCGGTTTCCACCACGGGTACGCCTGCACGGGTAGCCTCACCGAATATAACGGTAAGCAGCCCATCCTTAGTGCCTTTAAGAATATAAAGCTTATCTATGGTCTTGCCGCTTTTAAGCAGTTCTCTTACGGCGTTTCTGCCTGCTATAAGATTTTCGTTTTCCTCAAAGGTTTTATTTCTGTAGTCAGCCATGCATACCCACCCATTATAATTTCTATACAGAATGATTATAGCATACAATTATTCTTTTGTCACGCTTTTTTTACAGCTTTCGCATAAAAAACAGCGATTTTTGCAAAATAGAAAGGAGGTGCTTTTAAATGACGGTTATTCTGTTGCGAACGTTTATATTTTTCGTTTTGCTTAATACGGGTATGCGGCTTATGGGCAAGCGGCAGATAGGCGAGCTGCAGCTTACCGAGTTTATTACCGCCGTTATGCTGTCAGAGCTGGCGCTGCTGCCCATAACCGACACGGACACACCCCTTATTTACGGGGTGTTTGCCGTATGCCTGCTGTGCAGCTTAGAGGTTATAAGCGCTTATCTGTGTCGCAAGCTGCCCTTTTTGCGGCGTGCCATGGAGGGGCGCCCCCTTGTGCTTATTGCAAACGGGCGGATAGTGGAAAAGAATCTTAACGCCGCCCGTGTAAGCACCGACGAGCTGTTTTCCGCCATAAGAGGTGCGGGGCTTAGGGGGCCCGAGGAGGTAAGCTACGTTATACTGGAGCAGACCGGCACCCTAAGCGTTATACCCCACGTGGGCTCCCAGGCGCCCGCCGCCGAGGATTTGGGGCTTGCCCTGCCCTGCAAGGGCATAAGCCACCCCATTATAATAGACGGCAACGTACAAGAGCGCACCCTTGGCCAAACGGGCAAAAACAAAGCGTGGCTTAACAAGCAGCTTAAATCCTTGGGGCTTAAGGCAGAGGAGCTTGTATATCTTTGCGTGGATGATTGCGACAATATAAGCTATGAAAGGAAACGGCAGTAATGCGTGGATTTATCGTTGCTTTGGCGGTTTTGCTGTTGCTTGTTGCCGCAGCGGCGTGGCTTAACGTCTATACCCTTAAGGTGCTTGAAAAGGCGCACAGCTGGGTGGAGGCGGCGGAAAGCGACGAGGAGCTGCTTGCGGTGGCGCGCTATATACAAAAAGAAAAGGCCTTCCTTCGCCTTACGGTAAAGGAAAGCCGTATAGATAAGATTATATCGGGGACGGAAAACGCCGCCGCTTTGTGGGGCACGGATAGGTATTACGCCGCCCTTCACAGTGTGGTGCTGGAGATTGAAGGTATAAAGCGAGGCTTTAGCCTTAACCCATTTTAATTTCAAAAGACGTATGCAGTCGCCGCGTATTGGAGTGTGTCTATAAGCAAGTTAAAATCCACTGCTTCTATATAGGCAACGCCCTCGTCTGCAGCTACCTCCAAGGCGCGCTCATAGCTAAGCTGGGCATAAAAACAATTGGAAAACAGGGTGCTTACCATAAGTCCTGCCGCCTCTGTATCAAAAAGCTCGCCCTCTTTCAGCACTCTGTCAAGAACGGCTTGCTTTTCGTGCTTGCCGTTTATAGCCTCTCTTCGCACCGTTCTGAATTGCCTTATTGCCTGACCGTCCAGCAGATTTGCATTAAGGTCGCGCTCGTAGTCCTCCTTGCTTTCGTAGCCCAGCGAGCGCCAGCCACGCTCATAGGCTTCCTCTTGGGTAGGATATCTCAAGTTATAGTACACTCTTACGGTAATCTTTTCGTGGGGATTTTGGGCGTAAAGCTCTGCAAGATTTGTTGTCAGCCCCTCTTCCGTAAATTCTGCGGGCGTAGGCAAATCAGGCTCTATGTCGCCGTAGCTAAATCCAAATTTAAGCTGATTTGCGTTTTTATAAGCGGGAAAAAACGACATTTTACCGGGGGATTGGTCGTTTTTTAACGCCAAGAACTGCTCCTTTGTGCCTGCCATAACCGCCACAAAACCGTTAAAAAGCAAATAGGTTTCGCAGTCTTCGTTTTCCACACCGTAAATAAGCTTAAATCCCTTGCTTTGCAGGTGCTTTATATATTCTTCTCCAATCTCTCCGTAGATGCTAAGCTCTGCCTTGCCGACAGCAACACAGGCATCGTAGGCTGCTGTGTAGGCGGCGGCGTATTCGGGGTCGGAAACAATTTTTGCCCTTATCTCGCCTTCGTTCAGTCCCTTCGCTTTATAGTTGCTGTACAGCTCTTCCTGCATTTTGAATAGTGTGTCATAAAGAGCTTCTGCGTTTTGTCTTTGTTCTCTTGTGCCGGCAAAGGCCTCCGAGTCGAGGTTATAACCCAAGCACTTTACACTAAAGGCAACAAACTCGTCGTCTGCCACTTCCTCTGTTAAATACTTATAAAAGCTTTTCGTTACCAGAATATCGTCGCTAAGCTTCTCTGAAGAATCATAGCTTGTTATATTATTGCCGTCAAAGCCTTCGCTGATACCGCCCGACCACAAAAGCTTTTCTTCCGGTATGGGCGTGTCCTCGCTGCTCGTGTCCTCGCTGCTCGTTTCTTCCCCGCTGCTTTCCTCGCCTATCAGTACCTGATCCTTGCTTTCGCCATTGGCAGGCGGGGGGGACGACTTGGGAAACAGCAGCACTGCCGCTACCGCAAAGGCTATGCACGCCGCCACGGGGATTATCCATTTTAGCGGTGACGACCTTTTTAGCTCTTTATCAAGGGCGCATTCGTCTATGTATTTTTCGTCGATGTTGCCTATAGCGTCAATAATGTTGTGGAGCTTCATATACCGTATCCCTCCTTTTCAAGTACTGTCCGCAGTCTTTCTCGTATTCTGTGCAGGGTAACCTTGGCGTTGCTTTGGCTTAACCCAAGGCTTTTGGCAAGGTCGGTTACGGAATAAAAGTACCAATACCTGCCTACAAACAGTCGTCTTTCCGTCTCTGCAAGGGTGGCGACGAAGCTGTTTATGTGTTTTGTAAGCTCTGCCGCCTCAAAATTTTGGTGGGGGCTGTCCTCAGCAGAGGGTAAGCACTCCGCAAGCTCCTCGTAGGCTAAGGCAAGCTCGCCTCCACGCTTTGCGGTATTGCGACCTCGCCATTTCTTAAGGGCGGCGTTGCGGGTTATCTTTCCCAGATAAGCACGCAGGCTTGACGGTCTGTTGGGCGGTATAGAGCTCCACGCACCCATATAGGCGTCGTTTACGCACTCCTCCGCATCCTCTCGATTACCAAGCACGTTTTGCGCTACGGTAAGGCAGTAAGCCTTATAGCGCGTTGCGGTTACGGTTATCGCTTTTTCATCCCGGGCAAAGTACAGCTCTATTATGTCCTTGTCATCCATACCAGGCTCACTCCTTTCAACAATATAGTACCCAAAAATTCTATATGGTTACAAAAAAAGGACGTTATTACGTCCTTTATAAATTTAAAAGCTTTTCCGCGTTGAGGTGGAAAAGCTTTTCTTTTTCCTCCTCAGTAAAGGGTAAGGCGTTTATGTGGGCAAAGGCGGTTTCGGTACAAAAAACGGGATAATCACTGCCGAAAAGCACTCTATCCACGCCGAAATCCATAATAAGGCGGTAGGAATGCTCCTCCGAAAGGTAGGGGCGCACCTCGGAGCAATCCAGGTACACGTTGGTGTCCCCAAGGTATTCCATTGCCTGATCCCAAATAGAATAGCCGCCCATGTGCGCCGCAATAACCTTAAGGTCGGGCACAAGGTCCACCACCCTGCGGGTGCGCTTTGGGGTGGAGTAATCGGTGTTTATATCACCTACGTGGAACAGCACGGGCAGCCCCAGCGCCGCACAACGGCGATACAGCGGGATCATGGCGTCGTCATCCACAAACAGTTTTTGAAAATCGGGGTGTATCTTTATACCCTTAACCCCTGCCTCGGCGATACGCTCTATCTCCTTGCAGGCTTCCGTTTCGCCCATATCGGGGTGGAAGGAGCCAAAGGGGATATAGGCACTGTCGCTTGCCGCCTGCTGCAACAAAAAATCGTTGCCGGGTATGACGTTTTTAGCCTTCATAGCCGCAGAGGAGATAACAAAGCGGCAATCTACCCCCGCAGGAACACGGCTGCGCAGCATAGCGGCGGTGCCGTTGCCCTCCATATTAAGGGAGTAATAGTTGCCCACGTTTGCTGCCGCCCGCTCTGCAATCGGGTCGGGAAAAATATGGGTGTGAAAATCAATAAGCTTTTTTACCATAACAAAACGCTCCGCAAAGATATGCCCCATTGTTACGTTTATTGGCAGCGGGGCTTTAAAAAATAACGGCGTAACGGTGTAGCTACCGTTCCGCCGTCGTTTGAATAATCAGTTGTAATTTAAAAAATTACTCTTCGATATCCTCGATATCTTCAAGCTCTATTTCGGTATTGCAGGAGGGGCAAACAATAACGTCATCCTCAAGGTCTGCATCGAAATAAACTTCTTCGCCGCAGGTGGGGCATACGGTTGCAAAGCAATCGCAGTCACAGTCACAGCAGTCGCAATCGTCATCGTCACAATCGCAGCAATCACAATCGCAGTCGTCGTCACATTCATAAACGTCACGTTCAACCTCGCCAAGGTCTGCGTCGATCTCGTCAATATATTCTTCAAGATAGCTCTGGCCGTCTTCAAGATCAAGAACGGAAAGTGCAAGATCGTCAAGAAGGTCTGCCATAGCCTTAAAAAGCTTGCCTTCGTTAGTGGATTCGTCAATATTCATGCCTTCCATAAGGCCCTTGATATAAGCTGCTTTTTCAGAAACGTTCATTCTGATAACCTCCGTAATGAATTAAACTCTTTCAAGATATTCGCCGGTTCTTGTATCTATCTTAAGAACGTCACCGGTGTTAACGAACATGGGAACCTTTATCTCTGCACCGGTTTCAAGGGTAGCGGGCTTAAGAGCGTTGGTTGCGGTGTTGCCTTTAAATCCGGGCTCGGTATCGGTAACTTCAAGCTCAACAAACATGGGGGGCTCTACAGAGAAAACGTTGCCCTTATAAGAAACCAAACGGCAGGTCATACCTTCCTTAACGAACTTAAAGTTGTCGGGAAGCTTATCTGCATTAAGAGGAACCTGGTCATAGGTTTCCATATCCATAAAGTAATAAAGGTCGCCGTCGCTGTAGCTGTATTCCATATCTTTTCTTTCAACTATTGCGGTGGGGAACTTGGCTGTGGGGTTAAAAGAGGTTTCAACCACGCCGCCGGAGATAACGTTTCTCATCTTTGTTCTTACAAAAGCGGCACCCTTGCCGGGCTTAACGTGCTGGAACTCGATAACCTGCATAACGTTACCGTCCATCTCAAAGGTCAAACCGTTTCTAAAATCACCTGCAGAAATCATAAATGTCCTCCGTATAAGGCACAGCGGAAACACCGCCAAGCCTACTTAATTTTATTATCGTTCATAGTTACCCTTATTTTATAGCAAACTCGGGCAATTGTCAATAGTTTTTTCTATTTCAATGCATATTTAGCTTCGTACTGCTTATAAAGCTGGTCAAAATCGCCGCCTGATTTGGCAATTCTTAGGGTTTCGTGGATGTTCATGTGGTTTTGCGCTATCTCAAGCACGCAGCCCGCCACGTTAGAGCAATGGTCGGAGGTGCGCTCCAGCGCAGCCAGCATATCCGTCCACACAAAGCCCACGTCAATGGTGCATTTTTCCTGCTGAAGTCGCTGTATGTGCCTGGTACGCAGGGTTTCCTTAAGGCTGTCTATAACCTGCTCAAGCGGCTCTATCTCCGCCGCTGCGGCAAGGTCGTTATCCATAAACGCCTGCAGGGTCTTTTCCAATATCTCCTCCACGGCAGAGAACAAAACGCCCAGCTCTTCCTTGGCGTCGGCGCTGAAATCCTGCCCCTTGGACTTTATCTCCTCGGCGGCACAGACTATCTCAACGGCGTGGTCGGATATTCTTTCAAAATCCCCTATAATCTTAAGCAGCTTTGCCGCCTCGGCACTGTCACTACCGCTTATGCGGCGGGTGCTAAGCTTAACCAGATAGGTGCCTAAGATATCCTCGTAGTGGTCGGTTTTATCCTCTTTTTCTCTTACCTTTGCGGCAAGCTCTTTATCGTAATTGCGTGCTACGGACATACCTTCCTTTAAGGCGGCAACGGCAACGGTTGCCATATCCGATGCGATGGTATGGCAACGCTGAAGTGCCATGGGCGGGGTGGCAAGCAAGCGCTCGTCCAGCTCTTCCACGGCATCGGGAGCCTTGCCGTCGGGAACAAGCTTTACCACAAGCTTTTCCAAAAGTCCTGCCGCAGGGAACAGTATGGCGGTACACAAAACATTAAAGGCGGAATGTGCCACGGCAATGCCGAACACGGTTGCTTCCTGTGAAAGGATTTCCGGCGCAAACACAGCCTTAACCACCCAGAACACCACAAGAAGTATTAATGTACCTATGATATTGAAAAACAAATGCACGAAAGCCGCACGCTTTGCGTTTTTGTTAGCGCCTACGGAAGAGATAAGGGCGGTAATGCAGGTGCCTATGTTTTGCCCCATGATAATGGGGATGGCTGCACCGTAGCTTACGCCGCCTGCCAGCGCCAGGGTTTGAAGTATACCCACCGAGGCGGAGCTGGACTGAATAATTCCCGTAAGCACGGCGCCTGCAAGCACGCCCAGCACGGGGTTGGAAAACAGAACGAACAACTGTTGGAAGGCAGGCACGTCTGCAAGCCCCTCAACGGCGCCTGACATAATGGACATACCGTACATAAGGGTGGCAAAGCCCAAAAGGATGCTGCCCGTATCACGCTTTTTGCCGCCCTCGTTAGACAAAAAGTACAAAAGGCCTATAACCGCAAGAAGCGGTGTAAAGGAGGAGGGCTTAAACATCTGTATAACGATGTTGCCGCTGTCTATACCCGTAAGGCTAAGTACCCACGCAGTAACGGTGGTGCCTATATTTGCACCCATAATTACGTTTATCGCCTGCTTAAGGGTCATTATGCCCGAGTTAACAAAGCCCACCACCATTACCGTAGTAGCGGAAGAGCTTTGTATAACCGCCGTAATGCCAAGGCCGGTAAAAAGCCCCGCAAGGCGGTTTGACGTAAGCTTGCCCAGCAGCTCACGCAGCTTGCTGCCTGCGCGGCGCTCCAACGCCTGACCCATAACGTTCATGCCGAAAAGGAACAGCGCAAGGCCGCCTATCATCTCTAAAACGTCAAAAATGTCCATAGTTTTTCTCTCCTGTATATAAAACGATTAATATCCTTTCTATCCAAGTTAATACTACACGGGCAAAACGGGTCTTTGGTGAACAAAGTGTAAACATTATATATTTTAAAGGTAGCTTGTTTGGCAAAATTACTATTGCATTGTTGACATATTTAGGGTATAATATTTTAAGTATTTAACTATCCGGAGGTATGGGTTGGATTTTGAAGAAAAGGCGTTTGCCGCCCTTATGCACGACCTGCGTGCGCCCCTTTCTGCAGTAAATTTTTACGCAAAAGCTCTTTTGGCGGGGGATATTCCGCCGGAGGAACGGGAAAAATATCTAAAGCTTTTAGTATCGGAAACAGAGTGGCTTTTATCCGCAACCGAGGAGCTTTACGCCAACGGCAACGCACCCCTTAAGGCCGAGCCCTTTAAGCTTGGGGAGTGTGCACGGCTTGTTTTGCTAAGCAACCTGCCGAGGATAGAGGAAAAGGCCCTTAACGTAGAAACGGCGATTGATGACGTAACCGCCCTTGGGGATGAGTCTGCCGTTTTGCGGGTGCTTGGCAACCTTACGGAGAATGCGGTGAAATACACGGCACCCGGCGGAGATATAAAGATAAAGGTTTGCGCCCTTGAGGGCAAGGCAAGAGTTGAGATATATAACAGCACCACCGTTGAGGACGACGAGGCGGAAAAGCTGTTTATGCCCTTCTACCGCGGTAAGGCGGCAGGGGAAAAGGGCAGCGGGCTTGGGCTGTACTCGGTAAAAAGGCAGCTTGACAGAATGGGCAGCAGCATAGAGCTGATAAGGGCCGAGGGAACGGTTTTTGCTTTTTCGTTACCAACAGAAAAAAATTAAGCTATATTCAGCTTCTTTTAAGACAGCACGGGTATTATCAAGACAAGGAACGGCGCAATGCGTCGGTTATATATATTGTAGTTTTCAGAAAGTGAGCGATTACTATGAACGAAGAAAACAAGGCTTTTGAAGAAAACGGCGACGTGCAGGAAACGCCTGCCGCACAGCCTGAAGAATACACCCCCCAGGTAAGCTCGGCGGCAACCGTTGAAGAGGCGCAGCCTGCCCAACATCATGCAGCAGCCCAGCCCAGCTACACCTACTATTCTGATGGGTCCCACCAATACAATGCGGTATACCGGGGTGACGATGATGACGACGTGCCCAGGGTTGCACCCCGCAAATCCAAGGTAAAGGTAGTGCTTGTGGCTGTTATTGCGGTTTTGGTGGTAGCCTGCGTGGTTTTGGCATCGGTTATCATATTCGGCAAGCGTGGCCAGGATATAGGCAACGCCATAAAGAATAACTTAAACTCGGCAGTATTGGGCAATAACGCCGGAAAGAACAACGGCGAGCAGATCTCTGAGGTTTATGAGTCTGTGCCTGAGGTCGTTACGGTTTCCCCCATCCCTGATGAAAGCTATGACAGCTTGGTTGAGCTTTACGACAAATGCTCGCCCAGCTGCGTAAGCATACTTTCCACCGTAGAGATAGATTACGGCTTTTGGGGTACCCAGCAGGGGCTTAGCCTTGGCAGCGGCTTTGTTATAGAAGGCACCGACCCCAAGACGGGCAAGACCGGCTTTTATATCATTACCAACCATCACGTTATAGAAAACTCTAAGAGCATTGAGGTTAAGTTTTACGATGACGAGACCTATGCGGCAACCCTTGTGGGCTCTGACGAGATGACGGATATTGCCGTGCTTACCATAGAGAAGACCGACCTTGTTCCCCTGGAGTTTGGGGATAGCGACCAGCTTAAGGTAGGTCAGTGGGTAGTGGCTATCGGCACCCCCTCTGATGAGGAGTTTGCAGGTACCATGTCCTACGGCATAATCTCAGGCGTTAACAGAGGGCTTCAGGTTACCAACGATTACGGTACCGTGGTAAAGACCATGAACGTTATTCAGACCACCGCAACCCTTAACCCCGGCAACAGCGGCGGTCCCCTTATAAACATGGCAGGCCAGGTAGTGGGCATAAACGCAATGAAGCTTACCCAGGACTATGAGGGTATGGGCTTTGCACTGCCTGCAACCTCTGCAAAGGACGTTATAAACAGCCTTATTGCCTACGGCAAGGTTGTTGACAGAACCGACAGCTTTGTTACCGTTACCGCACAGCTTGGTATTACCGGTGCCGACGTTACCGACGATATCAAGGAAGAATACGACCTGGGCGACGATTGCCCCGCAGGCGTCTTTGTTACCAACGTGGAAAGAGGCACGGCGGTTTACGATGCAGGCCTTAGCGCATACGACGTAATTACCAAGTTTAACGGCGTGGATATCGACGGCATAAACGCTCTTAAGGAAGAGCTTTCCAAGGCAAGCGCAGGTACTACCGTAAGCCTTACCTTCTACCGCCCCGGCAGAAGGAACGAAACGGGCAGCTACCACACCATTAGCTTTGTTCTTGACTCGGCAGCATAAAAAATAAAGGTTAGGATGGTTTTTATTTATGAAGGCTATCGTTATACCGGATAAATTTAAAGGCACAATGGACGCCCGTACAGCGGGCGAAGCAATAAGAAAAGGCATAATTTCGGTTATGCCTTTTTGCTCTGTTTTAAGGCTTACCGCCGCAGACGGAGGCGACGGCACCGCCGACGCTTACCTTGACAACGCAGGCGGCGAAAAGCGCTTTGTTTGGGTTACCGGTCCCAACGGGCAGAGGATACATACCTATTACGCAAAGCTTAAGGACGGCACCGCCGTTATAGAGATGGCAAAGGCAAGCGGCCTTGCCGTAGCCGAGGCGGGCAGCACCCCTTTGGATACCACCACCTACGGCACGGGTGAGCTGATAAAGGCGGCGTTGGATGACGGCTGCCGCAAGCTTATAGTGGGCATAGGCGGCAGCGCCACCACCGACGGCGGCGTAGGCATGGCGGCGGCGCTGGGGGGCAGGTTTCTTGACGTGGACGGCAAGGACATACAGCCCACCGGCGGCGGACTTGAAAAGCTGGCAAGCATTGACCTTTCGGGGCTTGACAGCCGCATTAAGGATACCGAGATACTTGTAGCCTGCGACGTAGACAACCCCCTTTGCGGCAAAGAGGGAGCGGCGGAGGTTTTTGCCCGCCAAAAGGGTGCCGACGAGGCGGCTGTGAAGCAGTTGGACAAAAACCTGCTTATGCTTTCTTGGGTGGCAAAGCGCAGCGGCGTTGGCGATATGCTTGCCCTTAGGGGCGGCGGTGCGGCAGGCGGGCTTGGCGCAGGGATATCCGTATTTCTGGGCGGAAAGCTTACCGAGGGTGCGGCGCTTATGCTGGAGGCCTGCGGTTTTGAAAAGCACGCCGCAGACGCCGACTTTATAATAACCGGCGAGGGCAGCCTGGATGCCCAAAGTCTGCACGGCAAGCTGCCTGCGGCTGTGGCAGAGAGGGCGGCAGGCAAAAAGGTTGCCGCAATAGGCGGCAGAGTTTTGCTGACGGAAGAGGAATGCAGGCAGGCAGGCTTTTTCTGTATTGAAGAGGCAAGCCCCAAGGGGCTTACCATGGACGAGATAAGGCTGCGTTGTGAAAAAGATCTTGAAGCTGCCGCCGCAAGGGTGGCAAGGAGGCTTACGTGAAAATATCGGAAATAAAAGAATTAACCCAAAAGGGCGGTTTTGATGCCGCCTTTAAAGCTTTATACGGCAACGCCGCCACGGGCAAAGCCCGCGCCCTTAACCTGGCGGAAAACTTTTTGGCAAAGTTTGGCGATATGGAGGGCGGCGCATATTTTTCCGCCCCGGGCAGAATGGAAATAATAGGTAACCACACCGACCATAACGGCGGTGCGGCAGTAGGCGCCGCCATTGACAGGGATATTCTTTGTATTGCGGCACCCCGGGCTGACGGCGTAAAGATATACGAGGGCGACACGCTTACCGAAGCCGCCGCCCACGTCACGGCGGAAAAGGGCAGCTCTGCCGCATTGGCGCTGGGCATGGCACGCCGCTTTGGCGGCGGTTTTTGCGCCTGTACGGACAGCCTTGTACCCGTTGGCAAGGGCGTATCCTCCTCTGCCGCCTTTGCCCTGCTTTGCGGCAAGGTGGCAAACAGCTTTTACGGCGAGGAAAAAGCCACGGCAATGGAGCTTGCCTTGGCGGCAAAGCTGACGGAAAACGAAGATTTTGGCAAAAAATGCGGTCTGCTTGACCAGATATCCTGCGCTTACGGCGGCACCGTGCATATAGATTTTAAAACCCCCATCCCCACCGTTACCCCCATAGGCTATGACCCTGCAGGGCTGGAGGTATACTTGGTTGATACGGGCGTAAGCCACGCAGGGCTGGACAGCAAATACGCCGCCATTGCCGAGGATATGGCAACAGCGGCGGAGTATTTTGGCGCATCCCGTTTGGGCGACGTCCCCCGTGAGGTTTTTGACGAGAAAAAAGAGCGTTTGCGCCTGAAGCTGGGTGACAGAGTTTATCGCCGCGCCCTGCACTTTTTTGATGAGAACAAGCGTGTTGCCTTTTTCTGCCGCCGCAGCGCCTTAGGGCAAACGGCAAACTGCCTTTATGCGGTGAACGGGTCGGGCATATCCTCAAGAACAAATCTGGGCAACGTCCACGCCGAGGCAAACGAAGCAACCGAGGCGCTAAAGGACGTAGCGGCGGCGGTACGCATCCACGGCGGCGGCTTTGGCGGTGCCATACAGTGCTACGTTACCCCCGCCAAGGCAGGAGCGCTTAAACAAAAGATGGAAGCCTTGTTCGGCAAGGGCTGCGTGCTTCCCGTTAAAATAAGAAGCGTTGGCGTGTGCAGGCTTAGCCATGAATAAGCTTAGGGCATATACGCTGTTTTCCTCCTCCAAGGGGAACAGCACCTACGTTTGCTACGGCAAGGACAGCTTTCTTATAGACGCAGGTGCCTCTATGAAGGGCATTGGCGACGCTATAGAGAGCATAGGCGGCGCCCTTAGCGGTGTGCGTGGCATTTTTGTCAGCCACGAGCACAGCGACCACACCAAGGGGCTGGAGGTTATATCCAAAAAGCACGGCATACCCATCTATACCGACCCCAAGTGTATGGAGCTTATCGGCATAAGCGCCCCCACGGCAGAGGAACAGCTTATACCTACCCTTGCAGGTGATATAGTACATATCGGCGATATACAGATAACCGTATATCCCACCCCCCATGACAGCATCCGTTCCTTTTGCTACAGAATAGAGACCCCCGCAGGCTCCTTGGGCTACGCCACGGATATCGGCCATATCAGCGACGAGGTGCAGGACGCACTTTTCGGCTGTGACAGCGTGCTTATCGAGTCTAACCACGATACAGAGCTGCTTAAGCTTGGCCCCTACCCTTCCTTTTTAAAGGCGAGGATAGCGGGACAGCGGGGCCACCTTTCCAACGCTGCCTGCGCCTGCCTTGTGCCGGTGCTTGCCCGTTGCGGCACCCGCAGCGTTACCCTTGCCCACCTTAGCGAGACCAACAACACCCCCAAGCTGGCGTTTGAGGCCAGCAAAGCACGCCTTAAGGAATGCAACGTAAGCCTTTGCGGCGAGGATTTTGCAGGCGACCTTAGGCTGCAGGTGGCGGCTGTCTCTGCCGTTACGGAGATAACCATATAATTTTAGGAGAGTATTATGACGTACAAAAGCAAAGACTGGGTGTTTACCCTGCTTGCCCTTGCAATAGTGGTGGTTGGCTCCATCGTTAACCTTGGCGACGGTGCGGCAGACGAGGAAAGCTATTCCCACCCTGACGACAGCTATTATACCGAAAGCTATTTGTCCACGGAAAGCTCCGTAATTTTTGATACCCCTGCGGAACCCTCTGCAGAGGTACAAGACGGCATTATATGGGATCTTACCGGTGGCGTGCTTACTGTTGCGGGCAACGGTGCTATGCAGGATTATGAGATTTTTTCCACCGCCGATTGGCTTCAGTTTAAGGACGAGATAAAAGAAATTGTTATAGAAGAAGGCGTTACCTATATTGGACACAGAGCCTTTTGGGAATGTTATAACGTTGAAAAGGTGACCGTTGCAGACAGTGTTACTTATATACAAAACAACGCTTTCGCATCCTGCGGTGCGATAAAAGAGATCAACTTGGGCAACGGCGTTACCCACATAGGGGAGAACGCTTTTGGCGACTGCAACAGCCTTGAAACCATCTATATTCCCGCAAGCGTTACGTCTATAGGCTATGGAGCTTTCTACAGCTGCATCTCCCTTAAAACCGTATACTACGGCGGCAGTCAATACCAATGGAGCAGCATTGCCATTGACGGATACAATTACGCCTTTGAAGATGCGGAAAAGATTTATAATTACATACCGTAAAAAAAGAAGGGCTTTGGGAGACTTCTCATAAGGAAGTCTCCCAGTTTTATTCGCCAGAGGCGAGTTCTATTGCTGCGCAGTGATATTCGGCTAACGCCGAGTGGTATTCGCTTCGCGAGTTTTGGTGGCGAATAAAATAACACTGAAACCGAAAGGTTTCAATAACACTATTGCCTTAAGGCAATAATATCACTCCGACAAAGTCGGAATAAAACTTGAAAGGCGATTATTTCTTATGCATAATAATTGCGGAAAAGATTTATAATTACATACCGTAAAAAAAGAAGGGCTTTGGGAGACTTCTCATAAGGAAGTCTCCCAGTTTTATTCGCCAAAGGCGAGTTCTATTGCTGCGCAGTGATATTCGGCTAACGCCGAGTGGTATTCGCTTCGCGAGTTTTGGTGGCGAATAAAATAACACTGAAACCGAAAGGTTTCAATAACACTATTGCC
>JAZUNS010000119.1:0-17296 GCA_045604285.1 Eubacteriales bacterium | reverse complement strand
AATAACCCGTTTTTTAAAAAACACTCATTAATCACTCGGTATTTTAAAATCGGATAAATCAACCATAGAAATATAGAAGATGCGCCCAATTATCAAAAAGCATTACTGAATCTGATATAATTCATAATTAAATAAAAAAGTGCACCTACCATCTCCAAATAATTGTGGTAAGTGCAGCTTTTTCATTTATGCTGCATTATATATTTTTGCTCTTGTTTTGCGCACTTTAGGAATCAAATGGTTTATTGATTTTTGTGTAATGTTATCAAATCTAATATTTTGTTCTATAATAACAAAACAAATCCGAACCCTTCTCCTACAGGATAAAGGTTCGGATTTTCACTGTCTGGTGCGGGTAGCAGGACTTGAACCTGTACAGTATTGCTACCACTAGAACCTGAATCTAGCGCGTCTGCCAATTCCGCCATACCCGCAATTATTAATGCTTAATGAGCAGCGCCCAAAAGCCTTGACTATTTTACATCAACACAAACAAATTGTCAAGCCCTTTTTAAACTTTTCGCCGACAAATAATTTAACGGCTTTTTTTCCTTTTAAAATATGACACGTACATTGCAATAAGCCCTGCAAAGCTGTAAACGCTTACTATTAAAAACGCCGTTGACGCTGCAAATTGCATATTATAGGTTTCTACCCCCAAAAACAAGCAAAGCGTATGCACGGTTATAAACGCAAGCGCCGGAAAGCATATATACGACAGGGTAAGGGACAACAGCATAAAAATATTGGTTGCAGATGAATTTAGAGGAAAAAGAAAACGCATTATTGCTGTTCCTTTCTTTTAAGTCCGTCCACGTAAGACTGCAAGATTATTTGTGCGGCAACGGCATCTAAAACCTTTTTGCGTTTGTTTCCGTACACGCCGCCTTCTGACAGATAAATTAGCGCCTCGCTGGTAGAAAAGCGCTCGTCGCAAAAATATACGGGTAGGCCGCATTTTTCCTCAAGCTGGGCAGCAAAACGCTTTGTGCGGTCAACTCGGTATTCCTCGGTGCCGAAAGAGGTTTTCGGCAAACCTATTACAAAAGCCTGCCCGCCCAGCTCTGTTGCTTTGGCGGCGACTTTTTCTACCGCATCGTTAAGGCCGTTAACCTTGATGATACCGACGGCAGAGGCTATGCTGCCGCCTAAATCCGTAGAGGCGATGCCAACACGGGCGTCACCGAAATCTATACCTATATATTTCAAGCACAACACTTCCCTTCGCTACTGCAGTATAACAAAACTGCATAAATTTGTCAACTTTTTATAGTATAACAGGCAAAGCTTTTGCGCATAATAGGAGTACCGCAACAAGACGAAACGGTGTATGAAAGGTGTTTGATTATGCGAGAAGATAAAAAAGCTTTTAAAAATAAAAGAAGAGAGCAACGAACACCGCCTATACGCGGCTTTGTTCGTCCTATGTCGCAAGCGCAGATACGACCTGAAGGTAAATGCGGTATGCTTTTTAATACCGAAGGCGGAGAAGAAATGTTTTACAGCGATTCTGACCCCAACGGAAGCTATACCGGAATTACGAGGAACGGGGATAACAGACCCGTTCAAGACGCTGACGATTTGTGATTTTTATGCACCTTTCGTTCTTTTGCGGTTGTTATAGATAAAAAAGTGCCGTTTTTACGGCACATTTTTTATATCCACCAGGACGGTGTTAAATCCTTTAAAGTAACGGCTTTAAAGCTTTCTTTTTCCATAAGCACCTCTGCGTTTTCGTTTGCTTTATCCATTTGCAGGAAGAACTCTCTGCAGGCGCCGCAGGGTGCGCCCGTTTCGCCGTCCGGCATGATAGCTACGATTTTGCTTACCCGCTGCTCACCTACTGTTATCATGTTGGCGGCAGCGTTGCGCTCGGCACACATACCAAGTCCGCAGCAGCTATCTATGCAAACGCCTACGTATATATTTCCTTTATCGCTTAAAAGCGCTGCAGCTACGCCGCCTGCCTCCATGTGCGGTGACAACTGCCGTGGCGATTGTACCGCCTTGGCGGCGTTATACAGCTTATTCCAAATTTCTTTATCTTTGTACCACTTTAGCGCAGAGCGCTCTAAGGACTGTACAAACGAATCCTTACCGTCGCAGTATGCTTCAATATCATAAGGGTATTTTTTAGCCAAGCGCTGCTTTAAAGCACCGTACTCCTCTGCCACCGTCTTATTTGCACGCAGATAGTCTCTTACAGCCAAATGCCTTTCGATATCACGGGTGCCGCTTTCGCCGTCATCGGAAAAGATATGAACCTGGTGCGTACGTTCTATACCGCCTTTGCGAAGATACCTTCTGCCGGGAATGCCAAGCTCGCCCATAAATTCATAGCCTGCTTCGACAAACAGAGGCACTGCCCTATCCACGGCATCCAGACTTTTAACTACGGGCATTATATCTATAATCGGCTTTGCAGCCAGCCCCTCCACAGCGGTGCTGCCGATGTGATGGATAGCCGTACAATTTTCGCCAAGTATATTCTTAATAAGCTTAGACTCTGATTCGAATGCATCAGTCCAATTAGAGTCGTACTCTTTTACGGTAACGTGCTGTGCCATTTGTAACAAACCTCCTTGTGGTACATTAAAGTTTAAAAAGCGCCGAGGCGTTTGGTACGCTTCGGCGCTTGAATAAACCAACTGATAACTTTAGCGCCGCTTCCATAACGAAGCACTAAAATATCACTTCATTTACTTAAAATTCCGTATAATCGTCACCGGAAACATCATCAAAGCTTCCTTCGCCGCCCATAAGCATTTGCATAAGGGAATCGGTAAGAAGGCCGTAGATGCCGGAAACAGATTCCATGGAATCCATAGTGTAATCGCCCTCACCTGCTGCGGGAGGTACAAGGGTTTCGGTGCTTGCGGTATCTACGCCAAAGCCCATTTCGAATTTTGCAACGACATTACCCTCGTCGCTTTCGCCTGAAAGCTCAACCTTACAGTTGCAATCCATCTTAGTCTCGGTGGTTTCGCAAGTGCAGTCAATAACAAGATTTATGGGCTTTTCTTCGCCGTAATTGAGAGTGCCGTTTACGGTAAAGCCGTTTTCCTTGGCGGTAACTGTACCATCGATAGACAAAGTTTCGGTCTCGCCGTTCATGAACTTTAGGTTAAAGGCATTGCCATTAACCTTGCAGGTGATGTTATTGCCATCCTCGGTGATTACAGAAAAGTCAGCGTTTTCACCCTTCTTGTTGAAAGACATATCAAGCTGCTTTACGGTTTTCTCAACCAACTCGTAGGAACCGTCTTCGCCGATAACGTAATCGTAGGTATCTTCATATATAACCATGGTGAAGGAAGCACTGTCATCTGCAGAAACCTGCTTATAGGTAACGGTGCTGCCGTTATCCGTAGTAAGGTTAAAGTCAACGTCTTCGCCTGCAGTCTTAAGCGTAAGATCTATTGCCTTGTATACGGTTTCATCAACATCACCGGTTTCTTCATTGTAGCTGTAGTCAACGTTGTAAACAGCTGCACTGAAATCTACGTCGTTACCAATGTTTTTGCCCTTAACGTTAAGCATTTCGGTTTCGCCGTCAAGAATCTTTACGCCGTAATCCCATTCGGTTTCGGTTTCGATACTCCATGCGGAAAGGCTCAACTTGCTTTCATCCATGGGCATTTCAAAATCTAAGGCAATACCCTTGCCATTGATGAAATAGCGCTTAAGAACAACGGAGAAATCCTCTGCGCCTTCAACGCTCTCTGCAAGCTCGTCAATGCTTTCAAAGAAGCTTTCGTAAAACTCTTCCTTAGTGGGAACTTCGTTTACGTCGCCGCTGACTTCTTCGGAATAGAAGTAGTCGTAGCTTTCATCGTCATAGGAAAACTCGAAATCAAAGCTTTCGTTGTAGGAAAAGTCCAAGTCAAAGCTTTCGTCATAGATATAATCTTCATCGTAATAATAATCGTCATCGCTGCCGCCTAAAGCGTCGGCTTCCAAAAGCTTATCATAAAGAGTGCCCATTATCTGCTTAAAGATTATATCGCTGTAAAGAGCTGTACGTGCATCTTCTGCCATTTGCTTAAGGGTATCCTTATTAATGGTAAGAACGATGCATTCAGCTTCATAGCCGGCTTCGTTATTATCGGTAGCGTAGGTAACCTTTTCGGAGGTTACTGCACTTTCGGGAATAATCTGCAACAGCTTACCCTTAACGTAGGTTTCGATCATTGCGGGATCGAGACCCTCGGTAAGTCCGGACAAACTATCCATATCAAAAGCTGCGCCGCCCATTCCGGATGCCATGCTGCTGATAAGCTCGTTAAGCATTTCCTCGGTAATAAACACGGGCTGCTTTAAAGCAAAGTCAGAGTCTATACGCAAGCCTTCAAGACCTGCCTGAATTGCGGCATCAATCTTTTCACCGTTCATGGTAGCTTCACCGGAAGCGTTAATAACGTTGCCATCGGTAAGAAGCTTAAAGCTGAGGTCGCCGGGCATGGGGAAAGAGCCCATAACGTCTTCACCGTTTTGAGTAAGCTCGGTTACGGCGAAATCACCGTAAATGCTTGTAACGGAATTATTTTCGGTACCGTTGCCGAAAATGCCGTTAAGCTTATCCTCATAATCTTCAAGGTCTGCGATGCTGCCGGAAAAGTATATAAGTTTTTCCCTGTTATCGGTTAAGGAATTGAATTTATCGGCGCTGCTGTCTTCTTCAGCGCTTGCATCACCGGTGGACTCTTCTTCGCCGGAAAGCTCGCCTGAAGAATCGCCGCTTTCGGTGCTGACTGCATCACTGCTGTCCGCACTACTGTTGTTTTCATTGTCGTCCTTGCAGGCGGCAAAGCATCCAAGTAACATTAAGGATGCAAGGATTAAAGCAAAAATTCTTTTTTTCATTATTTACATTACCTCCAAAACTTTAAGCCTTTTCGGCAATTATCTCCGTAAGTCCCAAAGCGTTTTCTTTAAGCTTGGAGTAGCCGAAAAATACACTGCCGTTGCAGTTTTTCTTTTGTTTGCAATAGTCGATCTGATTGGGAATCTCGTCAGGCTCCCATCCTTCGGAATCGCATCTGTAAAGGCCGTGACCTGCATACAAACCGATATTCTTGCCTTCCATATACTCGTCATACCAATCAAGAATTACGCCGAAACGAGCAACGGCAGTATCAAACTTCCAATAAATCTGAGGATTTATGTAATCGATATAACCGCCGTCTACCCACGCCTTAAAGTCTGCATAAAGAGCAGAATAGCATTCAAGACCGTTGGTTTCCATACCCTCGGGGCAGGCTTCGCTCTTGTTACGCCAGATTGCAAAGGGAGAAATACCGAAGGAGCAGTTATCGCGGATAGCGTGGATAGCATCGTAGCACTGCTTTATAAGCTTATTAACGTTATCTCTTCTCCAATCGTCAAGAGACATACCGTTACCGCTTTCTTCGTATTCCTTCTTATCGTCATAAGGAAGAACGGTGGAAACGCCGTCCACCTCAACACGCTTGGGGTAAGGATAGAAATAGTCGTCAAAATGTATGCCGTCAACAGCGTAGCCCTCAACAATCTCACGCACGCCGTCAACTATCAAATCACGTACAGCCTGGATGCCGGGGTTGAAATAAAGCTTGCCGTCGGGATAAGCAACGACCCATTCGGGATGTACCCTTGCAGGGTGGCCTTCGCAAAGAGCGGAAAGGTCTTGATTAGGCTTATCTTCGCTGCCCAAGGTAATACGGTAGGGATTAAGCCAAGCGTGAAGCTCTATGCCTTCCTCATGACAACGGGTAACCATATAATCCAGCGGATCGAAGCCCTCGGGAAGCTCGGAACCCTGAACGCCCGTAAGATACTTGGAAACGGGGAAAAGCTTGGATTTATAGAGAGAATCGGATGCGGGTCTTACCTGGAAAAGAATTGCGTTAAGACCTGCTTTTTTAGAGGTGGATATAATATCCTCCAGCTCTTCCTTCATTTTCTCCACAGAAATACCAGGGGCAGAGGGAAAATCCAAATTGCTAACGCTTGCAACCCATACGCCGTAAAAATACTTGCTCATAATCTAAATGCACGTCCTTTCAAAAATCTATGTAATAGCACGGACGGTATATTCGTATACCGTCCCTTATAATTGTGTTAACATTATAACACAATGCGTATAGCTTTTCAAGAGCATTTTTCATAATAACTTAATTATGTAAATATTCTCTTGAAAATGAACGTTGGATATGTTAATATAAGTTGTTATTTTTTGCATCTTCGGAGGAAGTCGTTTATGAGCGAAAGCATTCTTTTAAAAAACATATCTTATGCAGATGAAAACTTTGAAATCAAAAACAACGGGTATATAGGCATCAGGGACGAAAAGATAGAGCTTATCTCCGAAACGGAGCCGATTGCCGCTTATGACAAGGTAGTTGACGGCAAGGGGATGATAGCTTGCCCTGCCTTTTATAACATCCATACCCATTTACCCATGGTTTTGTTAAGGGGATACGCCGAAAACCTTGCCCTCTCCGATTGGCTTAACAAAAAAGTTTTTCCCTTTGAGGCGGAAATAACGGGCGAGGATATTTACCACGCCACCCTTATGGCGCAGGCAGAGCTTTTACGTTTTGGTTGCGTAAGCTCTACCGAAATGTATTTTAAGCTTCCCTATCTGTTTGAGGCTAACGAAAAAAGCGGGCTTAAAATGAACGCCTCAAATGCTATAGTTTGCTTTGGCAACACGGATATAACCTCCTTGGGTGAATATAAAGAGTACATGGCGTGCTTTGACAACGAAGATATAAAAAACAGCAAGCGGTTTAAGCTTGATATGGCTGTACACGCAGAGTACACCACCAACCCCACGGTTGTTAAGGCAGCGGCTGAAATTGCCAAGGGCAGAGGCATGAATATGCACCTGCATATGTCAGAGACAAAGTCTGAGCACGAGGAATGCAAAGCAAGACACGGTATGACACCTGCTGCTTATTTCGAAAGTTTGGGTGCCTTTGACGTTCCCTGCACCGCTGCCCACTGCGTACATCTTGAAGGTGAGGATTATAACATTCTTGCCCGCAAAGGCGTTACCGTAGCCAACAACCCCGTAAGCAATTTGAAGCTTGCCAGCGGTTTTGCAGACGTTGCCTCTATGCTTAAAGCCGGTGTAAACGTTGGTTTAGGTACGGATGGTGTTGCCAGCAACAATAATTTGAATATGTTTGAAGAGCTTAAGCTTTACGCCACCATGAATAAGGCTTTGTCCGACGACCCTACCCTTATCACCCCCGCCCAGGCGCTTTACGCCGCAACAAGGGCTGGTGCTTTATCTCAAGGCAGAAACGATTGCGGCTTGATCAAGGTTGGCTGCAAGGCAGACATTGCCGTTTTAGACGTTGATAAACCCTATATGACACCGGTTCACAATATGGCGGCTAATTTGGTATATTCTGCTCAAGGCAGTGACGTGGTTATGACGATATGCGACGGAAAAATTCTTTACGATCACGGAGAATACACTACGATAGATATTGAAAAAGAGCGTTTTGAAGTAGAAACACGGGCAAAGCGCATAGCAGAAAAGGTTGGAGGTTAATTATGAATTACAACGATGCTTGCAATAAAATCAACGAGCTTTCCGGCGGCTTTAAGCCTGAGATTATAGTTGTGCTGGGCAGTGGGCTTGCAGGATTTGCAGACCGTGTTGATGCCCACACGATAATCCCCTATTCCGAAATACCCGGCTTTGGTGTTTCCACAGCGCCTTATCATAACGGCAGACTTATACTTGGCACCGTGGAAGGCAAAAACGTTGCCTGCATGGACGGCAGGCTTCACCTTTACGAAGGACATTCCCCTGCGGATGCGGTATTCCCCCTGCGCGTGCTTAGAAAATTAGGTGCAGACAAAATCTTTTTAACCAACGCAACCGGCGGTATAAACACCTCCTTCAAAGTAGGTGATATAATGCTTGTTGAAGACCACATCAACTTCCAGGCTCGTAACCCTCTTATGGGGCCTAACGACGACGAGCTTGGCGTTAGATTCCCCGATATGACCTACGCCTATAACCCCGAGCTGAGAAAAATTGCAGAAGAGTGTGCCGAAAAACTGGGTATTGAGCTTAAAAAGGGCGTTTATATCGCCTGCACAGGCCCCTCCTACGAAACGCCTGCAGAAATAAGAGCGTTTAGGATTTTAGGTGCCGACGCAGTTGGTATGTCCACCGTTCCCGAAGTTATTGCCGCAGTACATTGCGGGCTTAAGGTGCTTACGCTTTCACTTATCACCAATATGGCTGCAGGCATTACCGGCAACAAGCTTACCATGGAGGAAGTAGCCGAAACCGGCAGACAGCGCAGCTTGGTTCTGGGCGGACTTGTTGGCGAAATTATCAAATCATGCTAAACGGCAACACCTTACCCAAAACGGTTACCCTTGACGGCACTACCGACGAGCTTGTTATAATAGACCAAACGCTGTTGCCTACCGAGCTTAAGCTTATCAGACTTAGCGGTATTGACGAAATGTGCGAAGCTATAAAAAAGCTTAGGGTAAGAGGGGCACCGGCCATCGGCGTTTCTGCCGCCATAGGGCTTTACTGTCTGGCAGCAAGATACGGTACCAAGGATGAGTCCGAGTTTATTGCACGGCTTAAAGCCAACGCCGCCACCCTTAATTCCACCCGACCGACGGCAAGGAATCTATCCTGGGCATTGGAAGAAATGCTTTGCTGCGCAAACGCAAACGAAGGTAAAGGTACAGATTGCATTTTAAGCGCACTTAAGAACAAAGCGATTGAGATTGAAGAAAACGATATAGCCGTTTGCAAATCAATAGGAGAATACGGTGCAAGCCTGCTAAAGGACGGTGACACGGTAATGACCGTATGCAACGCAGGTGCTTTGGCTGCCGTTAAATACGGCACGGCGCTGGCGCCCGTATACGTGGCAGCAGAGAACGGCAAGGGCGTTAAGGTGTATTCGATGGAAACAAGGCCCTTGCTGCAAGGTGCCAGGCTTACCGCCTTTGAGCTTACCGAAAACGGCGTAGACACCACCCTTATCTGTGATAACATGGCGGCATCCGTTTTGGCAACCGGAAAAATATCCGCTATTTTTACCGGCTGTGACAGGGTTGCGGCAAACGGCGATGCGGCTAACAAAATAGGGACTTATATGTTAGCAATCTTGGCTAAACACTTTTCAGTTCCGTTTTACGTTTGTGCGCCCTACTCGACCATAGATTTTTCCGTAAAAGACGGCAAGGATATAGTGATCGAGCAGAGAGCCGAGGCTGAGGTTCGCTCGCTTTGGTACGAAAAGCCCATGGTTACAGAAAAAGCAAGAATATACAACCCCGCCTTTGACGTAACGCCGTCAGAGCTTATAACCGCCTTTATAACAGAAAAAGGTATAAAGGAACCCAACGCACTTAGATAACGAGGATCAAGCCATGGAAATAGCAAAAGATAATCGCAAATTACTTATGGTTGCCAACCCCAAGGCAGGTAAATGTGCCGTAAAAGGCGCCCTGCTGGAGCTTATTTCCATATTTGACAAAGCAGGCTATACCGTAACGGTACATCCCACCCAGCGGTACGGCACCACTGACTTTGTAAAGGAAAACGCAGGACTTTACGACCTTATCGTATGCTGTGGCGGGGACGGAACGCTTAACGAGGTTTTGGCAGGTGTTTATATGAGCAAGTCCAAGGTGCCCGTTGGTTATATTCCAATGGGAAGCACCAACGACTTTTCCTCTAATATCGGTTTGCCGAAGGCTCCGAAAGCTGCTGCAAACGCTATTTTGGACGGTGTGATAAAGTCCCACGATTTGGGCAGCATAAACGGACAGATGTTTTCATACATCGCTGCGACAGGTGCTTTCACCGGAGCGTCATACTCTGCCCCCCAGAGGATGAAAAATTCCCTCGGTCATTTTGCGTATATTCTGGAAGGTACAAAATATCTTTCCAAGATAAAGCCTTTCCGTTTAAAAGCCGAGTTCAACGGCAAATGCGTTGCGGGGGATTACATTTACGCCTCGGTCAGCAACACCTTATCCGTTGCGGGTATAGTTAAAATGAAAAACGACGAGGTTAGGTTTAACGACGGCGTTTTTGAACTGTTGCTTGTGAAAAAGCCGGTTACGGCAAAGGAATCCGCCGAGCTGATTACGGCAATTCTTTCAAACAAACTAAACAGCAGCTGTATTAAGCTTTACCGCACTGCTAAAGTGAGAATGACTTTTGATTCTCCAACCACCTTTTCCATTGACGGAGAAAGGGGAGAGTCTACCCCTGAGGTCATAATAAAAAACCATAAAAGAGCAATAAACCTTGTGGTGCCGCGAAAAAAGCTCATTTAGTTTAAACCCTACGGCGCTGCAAAAAAGCCATATAACCAAAAATACCGATTTTTTGCAACTTTGTTCTTGACAATTCGTCGGTGGGCAATTATAATGGAGTTTAGTGGAATTTTGGGTGGCGTTTGTCTGCCCTCTTCCCTAAAACCGTTATATATTAAAAATATATAAAGTAACTCATTCCGGAGGTAGATTATGAAAATGTCGCGTGCGTATAACGTTGCACGTACCATTCTCGTACTTTTGTGCATAACATTGGTTGTATTTATATCAATGTTCGGCCTTAATGTGAGAATTGGTTGGTTAGGAATTGATATTGACCAGAAGGGCTTTGTTGAAGACAATGCTGTTTCTTTGGGTCTGGACTTGGCAGGCGGTACGTCCGTTGTTTTTGAGGTTGTTCCCAAGAACGGCGAAACCGTTACCGAAGAAGGCCTTGAGGATACTATAAGCATCCTTACCAAGCGTGTAAATAACACCGAAGCAAGCATTTATAAAATAAGCGATACCGAAATTCAGCTTGACATACCCGGTTTTGATGACCCTGATTTGGTTATCGACTACTACGGTAAGAGCGGCGCTTTGAATTTCAGAACCCACGACGGCGAAGTTGTTATGGATTACACATCCGTTAAAGAAGCTTTCTTTGCCGTTAACCAGGAAACCGGCGAGCCCGTTGTTCAGCTTGAGCTGACCAATGCAGGCGGCAAGCTCTTTGCGGACATTACCGGCGAACTTGCTACCAAGTCCGGTGACGAGAAGGCTCTTTCCATTTACGTAGGCGACGAGCTTATCTCCTCCCCCTCTGTTAACGAAAAAATTACCGGCGGTACCGCTATTATAACCAGCGATTCCTTTAAGCAGGACCAGGAAGAAGCTGAACGCCTTGCAAGCTATATCAACGCAGGCGTTATGCAGTACGAGCTTAAGTGTGACGAGATTCACGGTTCTAAGAGCGTTGTAAGCGCTACTTTGGGTGAAGAGGCTCTTTCCACCAGCATTACCGCTGCACTTATCGGCTTGATATTGGTTATGGTATTCATGATAATACTTTACCGTATCCCCGGCGTTGTTGCTTCCCTCAGCCTTTGCGCATACACCGGCGTAGTTGTTCTTTGCATTATCACCTTTAACGTAACTCTTACGTTGCCCGGTATTGCAGGTATCATACTCTCCATAGGTATGGCTGTTGACGCAAACGTTGTTATATTTGAGCGTATCAAGGAAGAAATCAGAAACGGTAAAAGCGTTAAGGCTGCCGGCGAAGCTGGCTTTAAAAAGGCACTTTCCGCTATTATCGACTCCAACGTAACCACCGCTATCGCTGCTCTCGTTCTTATTTTCTTGGGCAACGGTATGGTTAAGGGCTTTGGTATAACCCTTCTCATCGGCGTTGTTGTTTCCGTTATTACCGCATTCTTCCTTTCCAAGGGCTTGCTTAAGCTCTTTATGGGTATGGGATTTGTTAAACCTTCTCTCTATTGCCCCAAAGCTGAAGGAGGTAACAAATAATGAAAAATTATGACTTTCTTAAGAAAAAGAATATCGCATTCATCATAGCTGCAGTTCTTCTTGTTGTAGGCTTGGTTTCCTTTATCGTAAGCGGCTTTAACATGGGCGTTGACTTTACAGGCGGCTCTAAGATAACCATGCAGATGGAAAAGGTTCCTACAGACGGCGACTTGGATAAGATTGAGCAGTACGTTAAGGACGTAGTTGGTAAGGATAACTTTGTTTCCCTCATCCAGTCTACCTCCAACGCAAAGACCGTTATCGTTACCGTTAAATCCGTTACTGCGTTTGACACCCGTGTTATTGACGCGTTGTCCAAGGCATACGGTGTAAGCGCTGACGCTATCGGTGAAAAGACCACCACCACTGACAGCGAAGGTAACGAATACGCATACTTCTCTTTTGAAGTTACAGAAGGCACCGACGTTGATAAGGAAACCGTTAAGGCTGCTCTTAACGCCCTTAACAGCGACAGTGAAGTTTATAAGAGCGTAAGCGTTGAAAAGAACGTTGTTACCGTTAACTACTACTCCACCTCTTACGAGAGTATGATAGTTGACAAGGTAAACGCTGACGAAGCTTTGGAAATTGCCAACGAAGATATCAGCACCATCAGTAAGAACCGTGCTTCCGCACAGACTAAGACTGCTCTTATCGCTGCTGCAATCGCAATCGTTCTTATGCTGGTTTACATCACCTTCAGATTTAAGCAGATTGCTTCCGGCCTTTCTTCCGTTATCTGTCTGTTCTTCAATCTGTTCGTAATGTTCACCTTCTATTCCATTTTCAAATGGGAAATGACCTTGGATATAATCCCCGCTTGTCTTACGATTTTGGGTTATTCCATCAACGCAACGATCGTTATTTTCGACCGTATCCGTGAAAACAACGTTAAAGAGCTTGACTTTGAGGTTGCCGCTAACGAAGGCGTTAAGGCCACAACGCTACGTTCCATCAACACCACCGTTACCACCCTTATAACCGTAGTTTTGGTTTATATCCTCGGTGTTGAATCCATCAAAGCGTTTGCACTTCCTCTTATTATAGGCATCGTTGCAGGTTTGTTCTCCTCCGTATTCCTTTCCGCTCCCCTTTGGTCTGTTTTTAAGAACCTTTTCGGTAAGGAAAAGAACACCGCAAAATAATAAGCTTAATATTTAGCAAAAAAAGCCGTAACGGATACCTCCTTTACGGCTTTTTTAATAACAAACAGATTTATAAAATGAAAGGACGAAGTTTATGATACTTGTAACAGGTGTTTCCGGCTACATCGGCTCTCATACCGCTCTTGAGCTGCTTAATGCGGGTAAAGAGATAGTGGGATTTGACAATTTTTTCAACAGCTCCCCTGCGGCTGTTGATGCAATCAAGGCTTTGTCCAGCAAGGAATTTCCGTTTTACGAGGCTGATCTTAGGGACGTTGCTTCGATGGAGAGGATCTTTGCAGAAAACAAGATTGATGCCGTTATACACTTTGCAGGTCTTAAGGCAGTGGGTGAATCCGTTGCAAAGCCCTTGTTTTATTACGAAAACAACATAAGCGGCACGGTTAACCTGCTTAAGCTAATGGAAAAGTACGGCGTTAAAAGGTTTGTTTTTTCATCCAGCGCTACCGTTTACGGCGAACCTAAAACCGTCCCCATCAGTGAGGATTTCCCTAACAGTACCACTAACCCCTACGGCAGCACCAAGCTTTATATTGAAGGAATTTTGAAGGACGTTTGCGTTGCGGATAAGGATTTTTCCGTAGCTCTTTTGCGATACTTTAACCCTATTGGCGCCCACGATAGCGGCCTTATAGGTGAAAATCCCAACGGCATCCCCAACAACCTTATGCCTCGCATTTGTCAAACGGCGAAGGGTATAATGAAGGAGCTTACCGTTTTTGGTGACGATTACCCTACCCCGGACGGAACCGGTGTGCGTGACTATATCCACGTTTGCGATTTGGCAGAAGGGCATCTTGCGGCTTTAAACAAGATAGAAGCCGAAACGGGCGTGCATATATACAACCTTGGCACGGGTAAAGGTTATAGCGTGTATGACCTTATTCATACCTTTGCGGCTGTTAACGGTGTTGAGGTTCCGTACAAGGTATGTCCCAGACGCCCGGGCGACGTTCCCGAAATGTATGCTGATCCCTCTAAGGCAAAAAACGAGCTTGGCTGGGTTGCCACCAGAAACCTTGAGGATATGTGCAGAAGCAGTTGGAACTTTATTAAAGACAAATAATTTTTTCCGGTGAAGATAATGACAGATATATCTAAAATTCGTAATTTTTCTATTATTGCCCATATAGATCACGGCAAAAGCACCCTTGCCGACAGATTGCTTGAGTATACCGAGGCGGTCTCTAAGCGTGAGACGGTTGACCGTATGCTTGACAATATGGAGCTGGAGCGTGAGCGCGGCATAACGATTAAAGCAAGGGCTGTAAACTTTAAGTATAAGGCCGATGACGGCGAGCTTTACGACCTGAATCTGATAGACACCCCCGGTCACGTCGACTTCAACTACGAGGTTTCTCGTTCTTTGCAATCCTGCGAGGGCGCCTTGTTGGTTGTTGACGCTACTCAGGGCATCCAAGCACAAACGCTGGCTAACGCCTATCTTGCGGTAGACAATGATTTGGAGATCTTGCCCGTTATTAACAAGATAGACCTGCCCAGTGCAAACATTGATGCCACCAAAGAAGAGATTGAGGAAGTTATAGGTATCCCTGCCGATGACGCACCTGCTATCTCGGCAAAAATGGGCACGAACATAAAAGACGTTCTTGAACAGATCGTTAAGGCTGTTCCCCCACCGCACGGTGATGAAAAAGCTCCCCTTAAGGCGCTTATATTTGACTCTTACTATGACTCTTACAAAGGCGTTGTGGTTTATATCAGAGTTAAAGACGGCACAGTTAAGGTTGGCGATACGGTAAAAATGATGCACACCGGTGCAGAGTTTGAGCTGGTAGAGGTCGGTACCCTATCCGCTTTTGGCTTTAACCCCAAGGGCGTACTTTCTGCAGGTGAGGTTGGATATTTTACTGCCAGCATAAAAAGCATTGCGGATACGGAGGTTGGCGATACCGTTACCCTTGTTGACAGACCCGCCGATGAGCCTTTGCCCGGTTTTAAAAGGGTTTTGCCCATGGTTTACAGCGGTATTTATCCCTCTGACGGTGCAAAATACGATGACCTTAAGGACGCTTTGGAAAAGCTTCGCCTTAATGACAGTGCTTTTCTTTTTGAGCCTGAGACCTCTGCAGCCCTGGGCTTTGGTTTCCGTTGCGGCTTTTTGGGGCTTTTGCACATGGAGATCATACAGGAAAGGCTTGAGCGTGAGTTTAACCTTGACCTTATCACCACGGCGCCCAGCGTTATTTATAAGATAACCTATAAGAGCGGCGAGGTTAAGTATATTGATAATCCGACCAATTATCCCTCCCCCGACGAGATTGAGGAGGCGGCAGAGCCAATCGTTAGGGCAACGGTTATTACACCCACCGCTTACGTCGGCAGTATTATGGAGCTTTGCCAGGACAGACGCGGTACTTTTATAGATATGAAGTACGTTGCGGGCGACAGAGCAGAACTGCATTACGAGCTGCCTCTTAACGAGATTATTTACGACTTTTTCGATTCCCTAAAATCCAAGACCAAGGGCTATGCATCCCTTGATTACGAGCATGACGGCTATAAGGCGTCAAAGCTAATTAAGCTGGACTTTTTGCTTAACGGTGAAAACGTGGACGCGCTTTCCTTTATCGTTCACGCAGACAAAAGCTATGCCCGTGCAAGGCGCATTGTTGAAAAGCTTAAGGACAACATCCCCAGGCAGTTGTTTGAAGTACCTGTTCAGGCAGCAATAGGCGGCAAAATAATTGCCAGAGAAACCGTAAGGGCCATGCGTAAGGACGTGCTTGCCAAATGCTACGGCGGCGATATTACCCGCAAAAAGAAGCTTTTGGAAAAACAAAAAGAAGGCAAAAAGAAGATGCGTTCATTGGGCAGCGTAGAGCTTTCCAAGGAAGCGTTTATGGCTGTTTTAAAAATGGACGAGTAAATAACACGGGCGCCCCAGCGCCCGTGTTTTAGATTTGATTACTATGAAAAACTTAATGCTTTATTTTCATATTCCCTTTTGCGTCTCTAAATGTGCATATTGCGCATTTTATTCAATTCCCGGATGGAACGATAGGCTGCTTGACGATTATACGGACGCATTGATTGCCCAGGTTAAAGACTTTGGAAGCCAAGGCAGCTTTGACGTAAGCTCTGTATATTTTGGCGGCGGAACACCTACTGTTTTAGGTGCGGATAGGTTATGCAGGGTTCTTGAAGCGGTAAAGTCAAGCGCCGAACTGCACTTGAATGCCGAGGTAACTTTGGAAGCAAATCCCGGTACGGTTGACGAAAATGCCCTGCTTATGCTTAAAAGCTACGGTTTTAACAGACTTTCGCTGGGGGCGCAATCCTTTAACGATGCCACTTTAAAGCTGCTTAACCGTGCCCATACCGGTTTTCAGTTTGAAAGCTGTTATAATTCCGCAAGGAAGGTGGGCTTTGATAACATCAGCGCCGACCTTATATTTGCACTGCCCAACGAGGATGTAAAAATGCTGAGTAACAGCGTAAAACGGCTGGTTGAATTAAAACCGGAGCATATTTCCGTTTACGGGCTTAGCATAGAAGAAGGCACGCCTCTTTACTCAAATAAGGACGATTACACCTTCCCTACCGAGGACGAAGAAGAGCTGCAATATGAGGCGGTATGTGATATCTTAATAGCTAACGGCTACGGGCATTACGAGATTTCCAACTTTGCCCTTGAAGGCAAAGAAGCGGTACACAATACGGGATATTGGAAGCGGACGCCGTATTTCGGTTTTGGCGCAGGCGCACATTCTTTTTGGAACAGGCGTCGGTTTTCCACCCCTCAGGATATTTTGGCATATATAAGTAACGCTAAAAAAGGTTTTCTTGCCCCTACCGACTACTTCAACGTGTCCGAGTTAGATGCAGAAGAAGAGGAAGCCGAAAGAATAATGCTGGGGCTGAGGCTGAAGGAGGGCGTTGCCTTAAGCCAAGACCTTGTACCCGAAGTTGTATTGACAAGCGGGCTTGGAAAATATGCCGACGGCAAGCTTTACCTTACGGAAAAGGGATTTAGAGTTTCCAACGCCATAATAAGCATGATTTTAAACTGACAAATTAAAGCCCTTGTTATGGCTTTGCCATAACAAGGGCTCAAGCTGATGACAAACCCTGTCATCAGCTTGGCAGAGTGCTGAGAAAGAGTGCAGACGAAACGAACCGAGGCGAGAACTGTACAAAAGTACTGTGAGCCGAGGTTCGTTTTGAACGAAAAATTACGATAAATTGCAGAAAAGTCGGGAAGCTTTCCCGACTTTTCAACTTCTTTTGTAATTGATTTTTTATATTTTTCGTGTTCTGTACCTTTGTCAGCGGTCTGAGGG